>JAJFMS010000536.1 GCA_020696885.1 Armatimonadota bacterium
AAACGGTAGTTTGCGGCTAACGGGACCAGGAGCAAGCGGATGTTCGACTCAGAATGCAAGAATTGTGGCTGTGGTCTGCGGGCTCGGGATTCTAAGTGCCGGCTATGCGGGACGGTGAACTCGGGTGGCTCAACCGGCCGCGCCACCAGCCCCTTCGCTGAGTCGACTGCTCCAGCGCGGACGAGCACTCACCGCCAGGGCGCCAACGCCAAGGCGACCGCCGGCGCGGCCGTGGCCCTGGCGGAATCCGAGCCGTCGTTCGCCGAGATCGCGCTGACGGCGGCCCCAGGCCGGCCGGAACGCGCCGGGAAGGCGCGCGGGAAAGGCACCGGACAGCCGGCGAAGCCGGCCCGTCAGTCGAAGGAGAACCGCCCGGTGTAGCCGGGGTCCGGAGGCGGTGCCGGCGGTGCGGCGGGTCCGATCTCCAGCCACTCGTCCGGGCAGGGGCGGAGCAGGTGCTGCAGCTCGTCCGGCTTAGAATCCGGTGAGAGCCACTCGGCCCAGCCCTCCGGGCCGAGAATCACCGGCATCCGGGTATGGACCTGCGCCATCACCGCGTTGGGTGACGTGGTGACGATCGTGCAGGAGCGCAGTGGCGTGCCGTCCGGCTGGCGCCATTCTTCCCAGAGCCCGGCCAGCGCCAGCGGCTGCGCGTCCCGCCCGGAGATCCGCAGCTTCTGCTTTCCGCCCGCCCCCTTGCTCCACTCATAGAAATATGAGGCCGGCACCAGACAGCGGCGGCTCTGGAAGGCGCTCCGGAACATCGGCTTTTCCGCCAGCGTCTCGCCCTTCGCGTTGAACAGCGTGGGCAGCTCGCGCAGCTCCTTTTTCCACCAGGAAGGAACGAGCCACCACCGGTAGAGCTCCAGGTGGCGGCCATCCGCCTGCTCCGTCACCGCCGGTACCGGGTCTGTGGGGCATAGCTCAAGTTGCGGCGGAACGTCCGGTACTTCCACCAGTTCGAACAGTCCCGCCAGTTCTGCGCCGGTATGCACCACGCCAAATCGTCCGCACATGCGACAGGTCTCCGCTCCTACTGCTCGCTCCGATCAGGCGACCGGCTGTCTTTGGTCCAGCGCGATAAATCGGCGATTCGGCAGCAGTGTGAAGTAGGGGGGTGTGGGAGTATGGGAGCCGGCGCGGCGCCGTAGGCGCCTCTCACACTCCCACACTCCCACACTCGAACGCTGCTCTTGCTTACGGCACCGACGCGTTACTGGGCCTTGTTCTTCTTCTTCCGCTTTCCGCTGACGGTCACGCGGGTCGCGAGGACCTTACCACCCTCGAGCGCGCCGAGCACTTCGACTCTGGCGCCGTCCTTCACGTCCGCCACGGTGGCGTCCTCGGAAGCCGCGGCCGGGTCCGCCCCCAGCTTCTTGAACACGGTCTTGTCATCGAAAGCGACGATAGTATCGCCCTTCTTCTTGCTGGTGACCACGAAGGTCTTGGCAGTGGCGTCCAGCTTGCTGACCTTGCCTGCCGCCGCATTCGCCTTCTTGGATTTGTTACCGGCAGCCATTCCCGGCGTACACGCCGTCACGGCAACGCCCATCGCCAGCAGAATCGCCAGCCCACACGTTCGAAGCTTCATCCCACACTCCTCCTTGTTCGGCACATCGTCACGCGGCAGCCGGCCCGCCAGCGCGCTTCGTTCGAGCGCTCAGACGGGTGGTGCGTGGGGATGTTCATCCGAATTCGCGGTGGGGGCGAGCGAGAGATTTCAGCGCACAGAGGTGGCGGGGAGGTGATTGGCGAGAAGCCTTCCCAGGCACTATCCGGGGCGGCGAACGAAGGTTACTTGTAAACGCTCTTCGGGTCCACGAGCCGCGGCTCCACGATGGCCAGCTCGCCGTCTTCGCCGGTGGCCCGGTAGAAGCAGCTCCGGTACCCGTCGTGGCACGCGGCGCCCACCTGCCGGACGCGGATCAGGAGACAGTCTTTGTCACAGTCCGTCCGCACCTCCACCACGTGCTGCACGTGACCCGAGGTCTCGCCTTTGATCCAGAACTTCTGGCGGCTGCGGCTCCAGTAGGTGGCCCGCTTCGTCTCCAGGGTGTGGTCTACGGCAGCGGCGTTCATGTAGGCCACCATCAGGACCTCGTTGTTATCCGCGTCCTGGACCACGGCCGGGATCAGGCCGTTCGCATCGTACTTCAGCGTTTCTGAAAAACTCATCGCCCTATCGAACCCCGTCAAAGTCGTACCGGGACGTTGCGGTCCCGGAGGTATTCCTTCATCTCGCGGATGGTGTGGATGTTGTAGTGCACCAGCGAGGCCACCAGCGCCGCCTCGGCTTTGCCGGTGGTCACGCCTTCGTAAAGGTGCTCCAGGGTGCCGGCACCGCCGGAGGCGATCACCGGAATCGGGACCGCGTCCGCGATCCGGCTGGTGATCGTCAGTTCGTAGCCGGCCTGGGTGCCGTCCGCGTCCATGCTGGTGAGCAGAATCTCGCCGGCCCCGCGCCGCTGGGCGTCCTCGGCCCACTTGATCGCGTCGATCCCGGTGGGGGTGCGCCCGCCGTGGATGTAGACTTCGTAATCGCCGTCTTCCTTCCGCTTCGCGTCGATCGCCACCACGATGCACTGCGCGCCGAAGCGGTCCGCGCCTTCAGAGATCAGGTCCGGGTTCTGGACGGCGCTGGTGTTGATGAAGATCTTGTCCGCGCCGGTCTTGAGGATCTCCCGCATCTCCTCCACCTTACGGATGCCGCCGCCCACGGTGAACGGGATGAACACCTCCTCCGCCACGCGCCGCGCCACGTCCAGCATGATGGAGCGCTTCTCGTGAGAGGCGGTGATATCCAGGAAGACGATCTCGTCGGCGCCCTCGGCGTCGTACAGGCGGGCGAGGTCCACCGGGTCGCCGGCGTCGCGCGGGTTGAGGAACCGCACACACTTGACCACGCGCCCTTCTTTGATGTCCAGGGCCGGGATGATCCGCTTGGCTACCATCGGGCTAACTCCTCGCCTGGAGCGCCGCCAGGATCTCCGGAAGCGAGACGGCGCCGGTGTAGAGTGCCTTCCCTACGATCACGCCTTCCACGCCGCTCGGCGCCAGCTCCGCGGTGGCCAGCACGTGTTCGGGCGCACCCACCCCACCGGAAGCGATTACGGGGATGGCCAGCGCCTCGGCCAGCCGGCGGGTGCTCTCCAGGCTGGGGCCGGTGCCCATGCCGTCCGTGGCGATGTCCGTGAAGATCAGGCGCCGGGCTCCCGCTGCGGCCATCTCGCGTGCCAGGTCCACCGCGTCCCAGGAGGTGGTCTGCTCCCAGCCGGAGACGGCGACCTTGCCGTCCCGAGCGTCCAGCCCCAGGATCAGCCCCTCGCCGAACTCTCCGAACAGGGCGCGAGCGATGTCCGGATCGGCCGCCGCGGTCGTGCCTACGATGGCGCGCTGCACGCCGGCTTCCAGGGTGCGGACCACCGCGTCCCGGCTGCGGACCCCGCCGCCCATCTGCACCGGAATGGAAAGCGCCGCCGCGATTCGCCCCACGATCGCCAGGTTCACCGGCTCGCCGGAGCGCGCCGCGTCCAGGTCCACCACGTGGAGGCGCGTGGCCCCCTCCCCCTCCCACCGGCGCGCCATCTCCACCGGGTCCTCACCGAACACCGTCTCGCGGGCGTAGTCCCCCTGGAGCAGCCGCACGCACTTTCCACCGCGAATGTCGATCGCGGGAATGATCTCAAAAGCCATCTTGTTTCCTCACCGCAAAGCGTTCGGGGATCTTCACCACAAGCGTCCTGGGAGTTAACCACAAAGGCACGAGGGCACGAAGTCCAGGTAATGACATCGCGGAGCTCAGCCGGGAAACTCGCCTCGCCGGGTCCTTCCACTTGGTGCCTTCGTGTCTTTGTGATTAACTCCCACTCCCCATCTAAAGCCGCGCGAAGTTGTCCAGGATGCGCAGCCCGGCGGCTCCGCTCTTCTCCGGGTGGAACTGCGCCGCGAAAATGTTGCCGGTCTCCAGTGCCGCGCAGAACGGCGCGCCGTGCTCGCACACCGCTGCGGTAACGCCCGGGTCGTTGGGGCGGCAGTAGAAGCTGTGGACGAAGTACACGCTCGTCCCATCCTCCAGGCCACGGAACAGGCGCGTCTCGCGGGGGAAGCGGAGGGTGTTCCACCCCATGTGCGGGATCTTCAGCCCGGGGTCATGGCTGCCGAACTCGAACT
>JAJFMS010000537.1 GCA_020696885.1 Armatimonadota bacterium
GCGCAGTCGTTCATCGACGAGTGCCAGGCGCAGGTTCCTCACCTTCGCGTGCCGGAAGCGCTGGGCAGCTACGAGGAGCTGTTGGGCCGGGAGGACATCGATGCCGTCTATATCCCGCTGCCCACCGGCCTGCGCAAGGAGTGGGTGATCCGCGCCGCCGAGGCCGGGAAGCACGTGCTGGTAGAGAAGCCGGTCGGCGTCAGCGCCGCCGACGTGGAGGAGATCCTCGCCGCCTGCGAGCGGCACCGGGTCCAGTTCATGGACGGCGTGATGTTCATGCACGGCCGTCGCCTCAGCCACCTCCGCGCGGTGGTGGACCAGCAGATAGCGCCGGTCCGCCACGTCGCCTCCCAGTTCAGCTTCCTCGCCGGCGAGGAGTTCCAGCAGACCAACATCCGCACCCACGGCACGCTGGAGCCGCTCGGCTGCCTGGGCGACCTGGGTTGGTACTGCCTGCGCTTCACCCTCTGGGCGATGGGAGAGGCCGAGCCCCTGCGCGCCACGGGCCGGATCCACGCCGAAGCCCAGGCCGCGGGCGCGCCTCCGGTCCCGCTGGCGTTCTCCGGCACCCTGGAGTTCGCGGGCGGCGCCAGCGCCTCTTACTTCTGCTCCTTCAACGCGGCGCACTCGCAGTGGGCCGTGGTGAGCGGCGAGCAGGGGCTCCTGCAGCTCTCCGACTTCGTGCTCCCGTTCGCGGGCGACCGGACCCGTTACACCGTCACCCGCTCCGCGTTCGACGTGGACGGCTGCCGCGTGGACTTCCGCCCGAACCAGCAGACCGAGGAGCTGGAAGAGCCCTCCAACAACGCCCCCGGCTCCCAGGAAGCGGGCCTGTTTAAGGACTTCTCCCAGCTCGTCTTGGACGGACGCCTCGACCCCTCGTGGGGCCGCATCAGTCTCCTCACCCAGCGGGCATTGGACGCCTGCCTCCAGTCCGCCCACAAGTACGGCGCCCCGGTGGACCTGGCCTGAAAACCGCCTGGGCAGACCCTGGATCTGCCCAGGCTCGCCAGATTAACCGACTGGCCGTTGCTCCGTAGGGGCATCCGCCGTGGCCGCCGTGGTTGCCCTGTCCGCGACCTCCTTCCGGCGCCGGCAAAGCCGTGCTCCCACCACCGAGGAAGGTACGGCTTTGCTTGCGCCGGCGTCGTCCTCGTTTCCAGGGCAATCACGGCGGATGCCCCTACCAGGCCATTCGTCCTTGGGTCCACCTATATCTCGCAGTCCCCACCACTCCCGCACTCCACTACTCCATCACTCCTGCGTACTACACCCGGCTAACCCGGTACTCGTACCGCCCCGCCCGGAACAGGTCCGGATTCAGCCGCGTCCCAATCCCCGGTCCCTTGGGTAGCTCGGCCTCGCCGTTCCGGATCACCACCGGGCTGTCGATCAGGTCGTGGTAGAAGGTGCGGATGTGGGCGCGGACCGACTCCTGGAAGCAGCAGCCCGGCACCGCGGCGTTTACGTGCAGGCCGGCGAAGAGCGTGAGCGGGCCGGTACAGTCGTGCATCGTCACCGGCACGTTATAGGCCTGCGCGAGGTGTGCCAGGCGGACCGTCTCGGAGATGCCGCCCACCCAGGTCGGGTCGATCATCACGTAGTCCACGGCCTGCTCCGCCAGCACCTGGGCGTAGTCCGCGCGGGAGAGCAGCATCTCGCTGGCGGAGATCGGCATGCGGCTCTGCTGGCGGAAGTCGCGGAGGGTGGAGAGGTTGTCCATCTTCAGGATGTCCTCCAGCCACAGGGGCTGGAGTGGGCGCAAACCCTCGGCGATCCGCAGCGCGGCCGGCAGCATGAAGAAGCCGTGCCCGTCTACCATGAACTCGATCTGGTTCCCGAACCGGTCGCGGATCCGGACCAGCGGCTGCAGCGTCTTCTCGAGGTCGTCCAGGCCGATCCGCATGCCGCCGTGCTGGTGCGCCACGCTGTCGAACAGCCACGTCTTGAAGGCGGTGTAGCCCTCCGAGAGCAGCTCCTCCACCAGCTCTTCCGGCGCGTGGAACAGCTTGTAGGAGTCCTGCAGCGGGCCGGGCTGGCCGATGGTGCCGTAGCCGGGCCAGCCCTGGCGCCCTTCCGGGTTGCGGCCGTAGTTGGGGTTGCCCAGGCTGTTGTAAACCGGCACCCGGCTGCGGACCGGTCCCCCCAGCAGCCGGTACACCGGCTGGCCGCAGGTCTGCCCCAGCAGGTCCCAGAGGGCCAGGTCGATGGCAGAGATCGCGCGAAGCTCCGCCCCGCGCGCCCCGAAGTTGGCGCTGCGTTCATACAGGAAGCGCCAGTGGGATTCGATCGCCAGGGCATCCTGTCCCAGCAGCCGCCGCGCCATCCAGTCGTGGATCAGGGAAGCGCACGCCTGGGGGGCGTAGTAGGTCTCGCCGTGCCCGATGGTGCCGGCATCGGTGTGGATGCGCAGGAGCATGAGGCCCGGCATGATGTCCGAGGGGATGGCCGTTTCGATGGCCACCACCCGCACGGCGTCTTCGAGCGGGGTAGCGGGGAGGTACGACGCGGTAAGTGGATCCGTCATGGTGATCGTGGTGGAGTCGTTCAAAGAGTAGGATCGTGCCAGCAGAGTTTTGCCTGCCCGGGGCCGAAGCTCCTGCCGTGGTGAGGAGAGGTGAGCCGTAGTGCGATGCGGAACACGGTGATGATGACCCTCCCCGCTGAGATCGATCTAACGGCCGGCTTCGATTATCACCAGCTTCCGCGCCGCGGTCAGGGCCGGCGCCCCACGTGCTCCGTCTTCACGATGGCCCACGCGCTGGAGTATGCGCTCTCCGTCGCCACGGGACGCGGCCTCCCGGTAAGCGTGGAGTATCTCAACTGGGCCACCGGGCAGGCGGCGGACCGCACTGGCGACGGCGGCTTCTTCTCCGAGATCTGGGCGGGATACCAGGCGTTCGGCTCCTGCTCGGAGGGCATGCTGCCGTACCGGGAGGTGTATGACCCGTTGTTCCAGCCGGGGGCGGACCTCCAGGAAGGCGCTCGCGCGTCCTACTTCCCGCTGCGTCTGGAGTGGATCAAGGAGTGGGACCCGGAAACCGGGGTCACTCCGGAGCAACTGGAACGGATTCGCGCCGTGCTGGCGAGCGGGAGCCCCGTGTGCGGCGGGCTGCGCTGGCCCCGGAGCCCGGTCTGGACCGCCGACGTACTGCAGTTCTGCCCTCCGGAAGCCGTCTTCGATGGCCACAGCGCGCTGCTGATCGGCTACCGGGACGACGCGTCGCTGCCCGGCGGCGGTGCCTTCCGGATCCGGAACTCCAACCAGCCGGCATCGGGGTTCCTCTCCTACGCCTATGTTTCCGCCTATCTGAACGACGCAGCCTGGATCGCACCGGCTGCCAGGGAGCCCCAACCGTGAGCCTCTTCCCGGACCCCCTCGGCGCCCTGCTCGCCGCTCCCGTGGGCCGCAGCCGCCGCGTCTCCAGCAATGAGCAGCCGAACTGGAGCGACGGCAACTTCGACATGACGCCGTTGCCTCCCGGCGCAACGCTGGAGCTGCCGCTGCTGGAGGGGCCCGGGTTCATCAACCACGTCTGGTTCACTAGCCACGCGGGCGGGATGAACGAGCTGAACGCCCTCAGCCTGCGGATCTACTGGGACGGTCGCGAGGAGCCCGGGGTGGAGGTGCCGCTGGGAGAGTTCTTTGCCGTGGGGCAGGGCAAACCCGCCGTGGTGGAGAGCTTCCCGGTGCAGGTCTCCCCCACCGGCAGCCTCACCTGCTACTGGCGGATGCCGTTCGCCAAGTCGGCGCGGATCGTAATCCGGAACGACAACGCGGACCGGACCACCGGCCTCTACTGGCAGGTGGACTGGGTGCAACTGGACGAGCTGCCGCCGGACACTCCCTACTTCCACGCGCAGTACCGGCAGGAGTACCCCGCCGCAGCCGGGAAGGACTACCTGCTGGCGGATATCGAAGGCCGGGGGCACTACGTGGGCACCGTGATGTCCGTTACGCTGGCCCAGGGCGGCTGGTTCGGCGAGGGCGACGACTTCTTCTACATCGACGGCGAGGAGATCCCCAGCCTTCAGGGCACCGGCAGCGAGGACTACTTCAACGACGCCTGGGGGTTCCGGCAGCGCACCGGCACCTGGTTCGGACAGCCGCGGTGGCAGGGCGACGAGACCGGCGACTCCGGCGTCTGCTACCGCTGGCACGT
>JAJFMS010000538.1 GCA_020696885.1 Armatimonadota bacterium
AATTGTGCTCGCCCGCTCTGGAAGGAGGGGCCGGGATCGTGTAACTACAATCTATGGTAAATACGGCTGCCTGGTAAACGTAGTAGGGGCCGCCGATAGAGTTAGCTCCCCGCGGGGGGCGGAGGATGCGCTAAATGCGCGAACGGAACGCAAAGTCCCTGTTGGGGATACTCATTGCCGTCGGAGCGGCCGGCGCCGTGATGGCTGGACATTCGACCCTCACGGCGGGCCAGCCGGTGGATGCCCTCGCGCGGAGCGGGCAGCCGTCCACGCCGCTGCTGTTTGAGGCGAACCAGGGGCAGACCGACTCCCGGGTGCGCTTCCACGCCCGCGGGCGCGGCGGCAGCCTGTTCCTTACCGGGAACGAGGCGGTGGTGGCCCTGCACGGCGCGGGGAACCAGCAGACCGGCGTGGTGCGGATGGGCCTTCGCGGCGCCCGTGCGAAGCGCGTGCGAGGTCTGGAGCCGGCCGGCGTGCCGGTGCGCTACTATCGCGGCCGGGTGGCCACGAAGCCGCAGCCGCCGGTGACCACCTACCGCAAAGTGCAGTATGACAACGTCTACCCGGGCGTGGACCTGGTCTACTACGGCAACGAGGGCGCGCTGGAGTACGACCTGGTGGTAGCGCCGGGCGCCAGCCCGCGGGAGATCGCGCTTTCGTTCTCCGGGCAGGAGCGGTTGGACCTGGATGAGCGGGGCGCTCTGCGCATCCGCGCCGCCGACCGCGAGCTGCTCCAGGAGCCGCCGGTGGCTTACCAGGAGCTGAACGGGGTGCGTCAGCCCGTGGACGCGCGCTTCGTGCTGCAGGGCGAGCGGGAAGTGGCGTTCGAGCTGGGCGCCTACGATCCGTCTCGGAAGCTGGTGATCGATCCCAAGCTTTCGTTCTCCACCTTCGCGGGCGGAAACGGCGCCGAGACCGGCACCGACATCACCACGGACGCCGCGGGCAACACCTACGCCACCGGCACCACTGCCTCCGCCAACTTCCCGGTGACGGGAGACGCGTACCAGCCGCTGCCCACCGCGGGCAGCGAGATCTACATCAATAAGTACAGCCCCACCGGCGCGCTCCTCTACGCCACGTTCCTGGGTGGACATGGCTCGGAAGAAGGCGGCGGGATCGCCGTGGGTGCGGATGGTCAGGTGTACGTCTCCGGCGCTACCACAGCCGAGGACTTCCCGATCACCTTCGACTGCGCCCAGCCGGACCTCGCGGATCCCTGGGATGCGTTCGTGGCCC
This sequence comes from Armatimonadota bacterium, assembly GCA_020696885.1. Next base: position 1,240 of record JAJFMS010000538.1, read on the forward strand.
GCCTGGACGCGGATGGTCAAGTCACCTACGCCACCTACCTGGGCGGCGGGGACGAGGACCGCGGCCTGGGCGTAGCGGTGGACGATGCCGGCCTGATCTACGTGGTCGGCCGCACCAAGAGCATCAACTTCCCGGCGCCTGCGCCCGGGCGGAACGGCTTCCAGCCGACCGCCACCAACAACTACGACGGCTTCCTCGTCCAGCTCGATCCCAATGAGCTGGGCGCCGCGCAGGTCCTCTACGCCAGCTACCTGGGTGGGTCGCGGGTGGAAGAGGCGAAGCGGATCGTGATCCACGACTCTCAGGTCTACCTGGTGGGCAGCAGCACCTCGCTGAACTTCCCCACCTCCGTGGGCGCGCTGCAGCGCAGCAAGTCCGGCATCCTGGATGTTCCCGACGCCTGGATTGGCCAGTTCGACCTTTCCCAGACCGGAGCGAACTCCCGGGTGTGGATCACCTACCTGGGCGGCACCGGCTCGGATACCGGTGAAGGTATCGCGGTCAACAGCCAGGGCAACGTCTACATCGCCGGTGCCACCACGTCGCGAGACTTCCCCAAGAAGACCACGCCTTCCGCCGGCTTCAATTACACGTTCGGCGGCGGCGCGCAGGACGGCTACTACGCCGTCATCAACCCCACCGGTTCCGCGCTCCTTCGCTCCAGTTACATCGGCGGCAGCAGCGACGACGCGGCGCTCGACATCGCGGTGGATCCGACGAACTTCATCTACATCACCGGCTACGCCAGCAGCACCAACTTCCCGCTGAAGAACCACGTGCTGCCCCCGCGCGGCTACAGTGATGCGTTCGTGGCCAAGCTAGACCAGGCGAACTACACCCTGGTCTACTCCACCATCATCGGCGGCACCAGCGGCGAGTTCGCCACCGCCGTGGCTACGGATGAATGCGGCATCAACGGGTTCATCACCGGCTCTACCGCCTCGGTGGCCAACTACCCGGTGGTGAGCGCCGCCCAGCCGTTCTTCGGTGGCGCGGCGGAGGCCGGCAAGAAGCTGAACGACGCCTTCATCACGAAGATCGGCGCGAAGAAGGACCCGCGCGTGCTCGCCAAGGCGGATGGGCTGATGCCGCTGCTGGTGAAGGAGTGCACCGGCCCGCTCACCTCCTTCACGCTGGACGGGTCTGCTTCCCAGGGCTTCAACACCCGGATCACTCTGCACCGCTGGAGCCTGGATGATCAGCGGATCGCCATCATCCCCAAGGTGGTTCAGAGCAAGCCGGTGGGCACCTACCGCTACGTGCTCACGGTGACCGACTCGGTCGGCGACTCCGGCTGCGCCGCGGTGACCGTTCAGATCGTGGACACCAAGCCGCCGAGCTTCACCGGAGCGGGCACCCTCTGCCCGGCCGGCGTTACCGTTAAGATCGCCGCCAACCTGAGCTCCACCAACGTAGCCATCGGCGGCCCCGGCCGCGCCGTGGACAAGTGCGACGGCACGATCATCGCGACGGGCACCCGCTCGGATGGTCAGGCCCTGACGGCGCCCTACCCGCTGGGCATCACCAACATCACCTGGACCGCCACGGACTCCTCCGGGAACTCTGCCGGCTGCATCCAGAAGATCATCGTCACCCACTAGCCTCGGCCAGGGCGGCGATCAACAAAAGGGGGCGTCTTCCGGCTGGAAGACGCCCCCTTTCTTCGTTTCTGGGAGTAATGGAGTGCTGGAGTAGCGGGCTGTCGGTGCCCGTACGGGCGTTCCCCCAACACTCCACTACTCCAACACTCCATTACTCCTCACCCCATCACTCCCCCGGCTATTCCACCGTCGAGAAGTCGATCTTGATGCCTTCCTTCTCGAACTGTCCGAGGAGGCCGACCTTGTCCACCGACTTGATGTACGCCTCTTTCGGCGCCACTTTGCCGGACTTCACGTGGGCGAAGAGGCTGTCGTTCATCGTGACGCAGCCGCGGCTCTTGCCGATCTGCATCATACTGGTGAGCTGGTAGGTTTTGCCCTCGCGGATCAGGTTCGCGGCGGCAGGGTCCACCAGCAGGATCTCCAGCGCCGCGATGCGCTTGCCGTCTACCGTGCGGCAGAGCGTCTGGGCGATAACCGCCTTGAGCGCTTCCGACAGCATGACGCGGATCTGTTCCTGCTGATCGGCCGGGAACTGGTCGATGATGCGGTCCACCGTGGAGGCCGCAGTGGTGGTGTGGAGCGTGCCGAAGACCAGGTGGCCGGTTTCCGCCGTTTCGATGGCGATGGCTACCGTTTCCAGGTCTCGCATTTCACCCACCAGCACGATATCCGGATCTTCGCGCAGGGCGGCACGCAGCGCCCGGGAGAAGCTGTTGGTGTGCACGTGCACCTCGCGCTGGTTGACCAGGCACTTGATGTTCTGGTGCACGAACTCCACCGGGTCCTCGATGGTGATGATGTGGTCGTCCCGGTGCTTGTTCACGTGGTCCACCACGGCCGCGAGTGTGGTGGACTTCCCGGAGCCGGTAGGGCCGGTGACGACGACCAGTCCCTTAGAGAGGAAGCAGAGCTCCAGCACCGCCTTGGGCAGGTTGAGCTGCTGGGCGGTGAGCACCTGGCTAGGAATCAACCGGAACACGGCGCCGGGGCCATGCCGGTCCGCGAAGATGTTGCACCGGAAGCGCGCCACTCCTTCGATCTCGTAGGCGAAGTCCGTGTCGTGGTCTCGCTCCCACTCGTCCTTGTTTCGCTGCGGGGCGATCTCCCAGAGGATCCGCTTCAGCCGGTCCGGGTTGGATACCTCGTACTCTTCCAGTTTCCCCATCATGCCGTGGATCCGGAGGTACGGCTTGTCGTTGGAGCTGAGGTGAAGGTCCGAGGCTTCCCGCTGCTTCATGAGCCGGAACAGCTCGTCGATGTGACCGATCGGCTTGCCCGGGGCGCCGGGGCTCACCGGCTGGGCGTGGTGACCGGG
>JAJFMS010000539.1 GCA_020696885.1 Armatimonadota bacterium
AGCGGTACTCCACCGGGGAGTTGGAGACGACTTCCGCCCCACCGGTCTGCACCTCCAAGCGGACCCCCGCGGAAGGCAGCGGCGCGTCCGTGCCCCGGTTGACCACCCGGACCAGCACCGATCGCCCCGACCGTTCCGCGGTCACCTGCAGCGACACCCCGGTACTCGGGCTCACGTACGGCTGCCGCGGCGCGAGCGGCTCCCCGGGCGCCGGCCACCGGAAGTAGCACGCGCCGGCGACGCGCGGCAGGCGGAGCGCCTCGATCTCCCCGGTAACGCGCTCCAGGGCATCCAGCCGCGGCCACTGGAACCAGAGCGCGCTTCCGGCCGCCACGGTGAGCGGTCCGGCCAGCGCCTCCGCTTCCGCCCGGAGCGCGAGCGTGTCCTCGGTTACCGCGCCGCCGCGCGCTTCCGCCGCTATCGTGCTCCAATCGGCATCATCCAGCAGCGGTTCGGGGGCCAGGTCATGCCGGACGCCGATCGGGCGCCCGCGCGGTTCCAGCACGATGCACCGGCCATAAGACGGCAGGCCGACCCACACCCGCGCTCGACCCGCCGCGCTTCGCCGCACCTGGGACAGGAGTGACTCCGCTTCCCACAGCGCAGGCGGTCTCTTCCCAGCTTCCGGCCACCGGTTGCCGTAGAACTGGGGCGCGATCTCATCCACGGACTCGCACAGCCGGGAGTACTCCTGGCTGCGGAGCCAATCCGGAAGCGCGGTGATGGAAAGCTCCCATCCGTCCGGTAACCGCTGCCGAACGCGCCGCAGCGTTGCCGCGTAGGCACGGAGTTGGGCGGTGGGGATGTCCGCGTCTAACTGCACCGCCCGCACGCTCTCCGGTAACCGGGCGGAGTACAGGAGGTCCACCAGGGCATCCGGCCCACCCTCGCCAAGCAGCAGCCGGTGTGCGGCCGGGTGTACGCGCAGCACCGCAAACAGTTCGCCCGGCGCTGGAGTGAGCCACTGCTGGCGGCTGGTCAGCGTGAGCCGCCCCGCTTGCGGCTCCAGGGTTCCGGCGTGGACATACAGCCTGCTGCAGCCGGCGGTCCGGAGCTGCCCCACCTCCGCCGCGGAGAGCCGGAACGGATGGTGCCAGTACCACCAAGCGCGCTGGAACGGCGGCGGCGACCCGGCGGAGAGGCGCGTACCCAGGCCCCAGGTAGCAGCTACGGCCGTCAGCAGCACCGCCGGTCGAGCAAACCGCCCCATCAGGCGGCGGGATGGTATCTCGGGCGACACGCTAGCCACCTCCCACCGCCTCCACCCGGGCGATCCGGCGCGTCAGCAGGACGAGGAACAGGGCGGTCATGGCTACGCTGGCGAGGATGGACCAGACCCACTCCGGCACCAGCGGCAGCGCGAGCGGGCTGGCGTTGGAGCTGGCCAGGCAGAGCAGCGCCGCCTGCCAGCCCGGGCTGAGGTACCACCAGAGGTTCTCGCCGCGCAGGTAGAACGGCGGATACCAGGCCAGGGTGCCCCAGAGGCAGCCGTTCACCAGCAGGTAGGCGATGGCCATTGCCGGGCGCGGGTTCCGCAGCCGGACCGCCAGCCACAGCCCGAACGCCGCCACCGGCGGGCCGGTGCAGACCAGCACCAGGAGCAGCAGCAGGAACCGGTCGGGCGGCAGGCGCCCCGCGTGCGCGCCCATCACCAGCAGCGGCAGCGCGGCCGCCAGCATCGAGACCGCCGGGAAGGCCGCGGCCAGCAGCTTGGCCATGGCGATCTGGCCCGGCTCCAGGGTGGTGAGCAACAGCTCCTGCCACCGCTCCTCCCGCCGCTCCCGCACCAGCAGCGCCACCGCCCGCGCGGGCAGCACCAGCCCAACGACCAGCAGATAGAGCAGCGCGGAGACCAGCAGGAACGCCCGTCCCTGCCAGGGGGTCACCGTTTCCCCGGACAGCCACCAACCGGCCCCGATGTAGGCAGCGGCGAGCAGGCCGAGCACGGTCCAGGTGCCCGCCCCGCGAGATCCGGCGCCGCCCTCGGAGGCGCGCTGCAGCAGGCTCCACTCCCGCTGCAGCGCGGGGTTATCACTGATCCACTTGCGGTACACGGCGCGGGCAATCCTGGAGACCGGACAACGACATGATGATGGTCGTATGCCTGCGCGCGTGGGAACAGGCCAAGCCTCCACGTCATTGCGAAGCGCCCACCGCCGCTCTCGAACACCTCCGTGCTTCCGCGGCGCTGTGGCAATCCCGAAGGTTGCGAACGACACGCTGGAGATCCTTCAACCGATCGATGCGCCGATGACCTCTCTCTCCTTCTCTCCCGATGGGAAGCGAATCGCGGCAGGTAACCCGCACAGTCCCAGCGTGCGGCTCTGGAACGTGGTCCGGGGGCGCCTGGAGCAATCCGCCACGGTGCGGCAGGAAGCGGGAGACGCGATTGCGTTCTCCGCGGACGGCCGCACGGTCGCGGCGAAACACGAGGCCTCGATCACCTCTACGGACGTGCTGGCCCAGAAGCCGTTGGGTGAGCTGGTGGCCCTGCCGCGGGCTGGCTCCGAAGGCGAAGACTGGCAGCGTGCGAAGGATACCTACCTCCTCACCACTCGCGCCGGCTACTTCCACTCCGTAGGAAACGGCCACACCATGCTCCGCTACGAGTTGGGCAGCCGCTCCTTTCCGGCGGAATGCTTTGCCGGGATCTACCAGCGTCCGGACGCCATCCCGCAGGTCCTGGCGGGCGCACCCCCCTCCCCGCCGCGCCTCCGGGGGCCGTTCCCGCCCCGTGTTTACTTCACCTCACCCACGACTGCCTTTCACACCTCCGCCGGCTCCCTCAGTGCCGTGGTGGAAGCCGAGGACGACCGCCGCGTAACGCGGGTGGAGTTCCGGGTGAACGGGAAGCCGCTGCCGCCTCCCCTGGTGGTGCGATCCGACGCACGGCTGCTGTTGGCGGCAAATCCCCCCAACCCGAAGCCGATCCGGGCAGGCAGCAAGCCGATCCGAGTGGGCAGCAAGCCGATCCGCGTGGGCAGCAAGCCCATTCGCGTGGGCAGCAAGCCGATCCGTATCGGAAGCAAGGCGGTGCAAGCGGATGGGGATCCCTATCAGGCCACGCAGGTGTTCTCCGCGGAGATCCCCCTGCCGGTGTCCACGGAGCCGATCCGGGTGACCGCCATCGCGTATGAGGACGACGGGCTGCGGTCTGCGGAGCAGGAGATCCAGGTGGTGCGGTCCGGGACGGCCCCGCCTCCGGCCGCCTGGTGGGGCTGTGCGTGGGCGTCAGCCGCTACGCGGACTCTCGCCTCCGGCTCCGCTTCCCCGCGGACGACGCGCGCGCCATGGCGAAGGAGCTGGGACGACAGGGGTCCGGGGAGCAGAGCCTTTACCGCGGCGCCCAGGTGACCGCTCTCACGGACGAGGCCGCCACGCGGGAGGCCGTGCAGGAGGCCCTGCGCCGGCTGCTCGGGACCTGCGGGGCGGACGATACGGTGGTCCTCTTCCTGAGCGGCCACGGCTGGCGCGACCCGGACGGGCGGTTCTACTTCGCTACCCACGAGGTGCGCCGCGACCGGCCGGAGGTGAGCGCCCTGCCGTGGGACGAGCTCTCCACCGCCCTGGTACGCCTCTCTCGCAAGGCGCGGCGGGTGCTGGTGCTGCTGGATGCTTGCCACAGCGGCAGCTCCGCGAACCACGAGGAGTTGCTGGGAGAGCTGGTGGCCGCGCGGACCGGTGCGCTGGTGCTGGCCAGCAGTCGCAGCTCCGAAGTGAGCCTGGAGAGCAGCGAGCTCGCTCATGGCCTCTTTGCCAAGGCGGTGCTGGAGAGCCTGCACGGGGCGGGAGCTCCCCCGCAGCAGCGAGAGCTGACCGTGCTGGACCTGCTTTCCTACGTCTCACGCCGGGTGAAGTCGCTCTCCGGCGGCCGCCAGCACCCCCACGTGCCGCTGCTCCACGACTTCGATACCGACGCGCCGCTGGTGCTGAAGCGTTAGTAACTGGCCCTACCCTGTCCGGCGATCAGAACGGGTGACAACCAGGTCGCCGGCTGGAACGATGCTGGCGCATCCCGGCCCGGGCTCGTTCGCCGCCGTCCTCGACTACTCCATCCGGGCTGCCGTCCGATCGGCATGGAGTCGGCGTCTCCAGGCGCCGGCCGCGTACCCCATCTCCGGCTGGAGTGGCGGGATCTCGTCGGCAGTATCCGAAAA
>JAJFMS010000540.1 GCA_020696885.1 Armatimonadota bacterium
GCCCTGGCTTCACGGTAGGACTGGTGCTGCTGCCGATCGTCTTCATGCCGCTCCTCGCCTTCGGCGACTACCGCTACCAGCCGTTGGGCATGAACGTCTGATCTCGGTGTTCGGTGTTCGGTGTTCGGTGTTCGGAAAGTCTGCGCGAGCGGCGCGCCCCGGTACGGATGTCACGCAACCGTTACCGGGGCGCCCGTTACCGGGGCGCCCACTATACGGAGCCCTCCACCCGAAAACCGCCCGCCCATACCCCATCGCACCCCCAAACACCGAACACCCAACACCCCCGTACGGGTCCTTGGAACCCCGCGAACCGGTCGGCCGGTATTGGTGTTAGAGAACAGCCCACTGCCCGCCCGCGAAGCACCAATGCGGCCTCCAGTCTGCGCTAAGGCAGAGGGCAGCCGGTTTCTCAATGGAGCTGCCGATGCCTACGCCCGGGACGGATGCCAACACGCTTTCCCACACCGAGCTTGCCACCTTCACGAGGCAGTTAGGCGCCATGCTGCACGCCGGCGTCAACGTGCTGCGGGCGCTCCGGATCGCGAGCCAGTATTCCGGTAACCGGGAGCTGATCGACGCAGCCGGCTCGGTGGCCCGGTCGTTGGAGGACGGCAAGGAGTTCCACCAGTCGATCGCGCGGCACCCGGAGGTGTTCGGACCGTTCTACGTGGAGATGGCCCGCCAGGGCGAAGCGGACGGCACCCTCGGCCAGGCGCTGTTGGGGGTGGCGGACTACCTGGACCACGTGGTGCTCGGTACGGCCGCTCCCGGCGCGGAGCCCTCCACTGCGCCCGTGCCGATGCCGGCCGGACCTGGCGTGGGCGCTCCCGTACTCTCGGCCCTGGGTGCCATGGGGGTGGGAGCCGCCGTAGTGGGGTCGCTGGCCGCCGCGGGTCTCCTCCCGGATCCATGGGTCTTCCCGCTGGCGGCGGGGTGGGGCGGGCTCTGCTTCCTGGCCACCGCGAAGAAGCTCCAGGGCGAAGCCCCACCGGAGGCGCTGGTTCCGGCGCCGTCCGTGTCACTCCCGCCCAAGTCCGCCCAACGGCGCGCCGCCGAAACCGACGGCATCGTCCGGAGCGCCCTCCAGGAGCAGGAAGAGGCGGACGAAGCCGAGCAGAACACCGCGGGCGCAAAGAGCGCCTCGAACGGCCAACCCGCCGTGGCGCCGGAGCTGCTCCTCCCGCCGGACGAGCGGGTGCCGCCGCGGTTCGATCTCTAGCGTCAGGCGAGGGCTGCTCCACCTTCGGGATTGCCACAGCGCCACGAAAGCGCGGCGGATATCTGGATGCGGCGGTGGGCGCTTCGCAATGACGTGGAGGCTTGGGGACGGGGGTTCGCTCGCAAAAGGACCGTCATGGCGAGGGCCTGCCCCGGGGAGCGCAGCGGTTTCGGGGAGCGTCTTTTGCTCCCGTGGCCATCCCGTCCGACCACGGATCCTGCCATCTGTCGAAGCGGCAGGACGGTCCGCTGCTCCATCCTCGGCTGCGCCACCCCCGCGTTCCTCTGCCGATCCGTACGATTAGCCTGCTGCTAAATCGGGTACAAACCGACCGGCCTGGGGTTGACGGTGCGTGTTCCCCCTGCTAAGATTGATTTGCTTCAAGGACCGCCACTGGAAGCGGGACCGGTGTGCTGCCAATCGGGGCAGGCGCCCAAAATGGTCCCGAGGCGGGTTGCCCGGCTCACTTCGAGCCCTGATGGCGACCATGGCCGGCCAGTGGCTGAGGATCCAGCGTGGACCCTGACAGTACCCAACGGTACATCACCAACAACCGACGCGGAGACAGGGTGAGCGGAGCCACGCTCGGCCGGGACTAACAGGTACGTAGTCCCCGGTCCGGATGAGGCGTCCCCGCTCGGGGATGCCTTTCGTTTGTACCCCCCTTAATTGACCCTCCCGCGTCAGACCTCGGTTCGGGCGTTCGCCCGGCCGGGACGGCTGAAACAGACGGGAGGGGAGATGACGTTCGCACTACCCACCACTGCTGCGCTCGAGGTGCGTGACCTCCTCGAGCGCGACGGGCCGCGTGCCGTGGCCCTGCAGTTGCTAACCCTACACCCGGTAGAGATCGCGGAAGCCCTGGAGCCGCTCGACCATGACGAGCGGCTGGACGTGTTCCGCGCCCTGCCGATCAATATCGCCGCGCCGGTGCTGCTGAACGCAGACGCGGAGTTCCGCGCCGGCTTGCTTGCGCGCCTGTCCCCGGAGTACGTCGCCCAGATCCTGGACCGGCTGCCGATCGAGCACGCCACCGGCATCCTGGAGCAGCTCGACGACGACAAGCAGGCGGACGTGCTCGCCGAGACGTCGCCCGAGGACGCCGCCCAGATCGAGGCGATCCGCCAGTGTCCCCCTTCCAGTGTGGGCCGGTTGATGGTCCGCCGGGTGCCGCGCATCCGCTCCGAGTGGACGGTGGCGGAGGCGTTCCGCTACGTGCGGCGCCGGACCACCGAGCTGGAGACGATCAACAACCTCTACGTCCTCGCGGAAGACGGCACGCTGCGGGGCGTGGTCTCCCTGCGCGAGCTGGTGGAGGCCGATCCCCAGGCCCCGATCCGCGAGCTGATGCAGACCCGCCTGGTGATGGTGACGCCGGACACCGACCGGGAAGAAGCGGCCAACCTGATCAGCCGGTACAACTTCCTCGCCCTCCCGGTGGTGGACGAGCGGAAGCGCCTGCTGGGCATCGTCACGGTGGACGACCTGGTGGACGTACTCATCCAGGAAGGCACGGAAGACGTCCTGCACATGGGCGCCGTCTCCGGAGGCGGCGAGGCGGACCAGGACAGCTCCTACTGGGCGGGCCGGATCACCAGCGCGGTGAAGAAGCGGATCGGCTGGCTGCTGCTGCTGTTCGTGGCCAGCTCCATCACCAGCCAGGTGCTGCAGCATTTCCACACGGAGCTGCAGAGCCTGGTGACGCTCTCCTTCTTCATTCCGCTGCTCATCGGCACCGGCGGCAACGCGGGCTCACAAACGGTTATGACCGTGGTCCGCGGCCTCGCCCTCGGCGAGATCCGCTCGCGCGACGCATCGCGAGTCCTGGTGCGGGAGACGCTCACCGGGCTGCTCCTGGGATTGTGCCTGGGCGGCATCGCCGTGCTCGGCGGCTGGGCACTCACCGGTAAGCTGGCGCTGGGCGTGGTGCTCGGCACCTCCGTCGTCGCGGTGTGCGCCTGGAGCACCTGCGTCGGCGCGCTGATCCCGATCACCGCCCGCCTGCTGAAGATCGACCCCACCGTGGCCAGCGCGCCGTTCATCAGCACGTTCGTGGACGCCACCGGGCTGCTGATCTACCTGCTCATCGCGAAGGCGATCCTGGGAATCTAGGGGGGACGCAGGAGTGTTGGAGTGTTGGAGTAGTGGAGTATTGGGGGGAGGCAAAGCGGCGCGTAGCGCCGCGCTTCGCCCATTACTCCAACACTCCTCCCCCATCCCCCGGCGGCGTGAGCCCTAACCGCCGCAGATAGTCCGCGCAGGCCAGGCGGGTGGTGGAGAACGCCAGCTTCTCCCACGGCAGCTCGACGGGGTGGAACAGCTCCACTTCCAGGCTCTCATCCAGCGCCTGGGGCTCGCCGCTGACCACGGTGCCGTGGTACACCACCAGGATCACCGGGCTGCCGGGCGGGTGGCTGTAGATCCCCAGCATCCCGTCCAACCGTACTTCCACGCCGGACTCTTCCCGCGCCTCGCGGACCGCCGCCTGCTCCGGGTGCTCGCCGCGGTCCACGAAGCCGCCGGGGAACACCCAGGCGCCGTAGGCCGGCTCGATAGCCCGGCGCAGCAGCAGCACGCGGCCGTTCAGCTCCGCCACCACGCCGGCGGCCAGCTTGGGGTCCAGGTAGAAGACGAACTCGCAGCCCTCACAGCAGAGCCGGTCCGGCTCGCCGGCCTTCACGCAGCGAGAGGTGAGCGAGTGGCCGCACCGGGGACAGAACCGGTAGCCCGGATCGTGGTGGTGCGGCTTATTCACTGCGGATCTCAGCCAGGAACGACTTCAGCTCCGGCGTCCCGCGCAGGGGCGCCAGCTCCGGGTCGCGCTCCTCGGGTCCGCCGAGCAGCCCGGTGCGCAGCGCCTGCCGCTCCTCGGTGGTGTTAATGGCGCTCCAGGCGTGGCGAAGGTTGTCCACGGCCTCCCGGCCCAGCTCCTGG
>JAJFMS010000541.1 GCA_020696885.1 Armatimonadota bacterium
TTGATCAGCCCGGTGGCCAAGTCCCGGTTGTAGAAGTTCGGGAGCTGCGCGAGCTGGTCCGCCATGAACACGCTGTCACCCACGACCACCAGCTTCGCCTTCTTCGCCGCGTCACCGGTACCGATCGACTTCTCGGCGAGCACCGCCAGGCCCGTCGGCCCGGGCTGCGCGCTCGGAAGCGAGGTGCGGAGGTCGTCCTTCCGGGAGTCGAAGTTGGGGATCACCTCGCTCACCGGGCCGGACTTCAACAGCTCCGTCACGGTGACGCCGGTCGGCGCCGGGGTCGCGGCGGTTACGCTGCGCAGCGGCTGGAACAGCACGCGGGCGGCGGGCTTCACGGAGGCGTGCGCGTCGCGTCCGGCTTCCACCACCACCAGCCCCTGCTGGCTGCGGTCCAGCACCAGGTCGTCCCGGGTCTTGATGCCCCACGGCTTCAGGAACTCCGCGAAGTTCGGGCCGCGAGTGTTGATCAGCAGCAGCACCCGGCCGCCCTTTTCCAGGTACTCGTTGACCCGCTTCTCCTCGTCGGCGGTCAGCGGCTTCTCCGGACCCGCCACCACCAGCACCGCGTACTCCGCCGGGTCCAGCGCCTTGGCGTCCTTGGCGTAGAGGTCCACGGTCTCGACCGGCCACTCGGACCCCTTGAGGTCCGCCACCACCACCTGGATGCTCTTGCTCGGGTCGCCGGCTGGACCTGCCTCGGGAGACGGCTCGCCGTGGCCCTTCAGGAAGGCGATCTTGCGGATCGTCTCACGGGTCATCTTGAGGATGGCGCTGGTGACGTCCTTTTCCGTGAAGTCCGTGATGTCCTGGCGCTTGCCCTTATACTCCAGCACTGCCCCGGTAAAGGTGGTGGGGTTCAGCTTCGGCTGCGGGTTCATCGAGAGGATCTTCTGCGGATCGACCAGCGGGTCGACCTGCGTCCAGATGAACTTGTCGCTGGCGTCGGCGTACTGCTTGAAGGTGTCCTTCGCCTGGCCGGAGCCGCGGCCGGAGGGGAGGAACAGGGTCACCCGCACCGGCTCCTTCAGCGACTTCAAGATCTCCCGGGTGCGCGGCGCCAGCGTAAACCGCTGGTTCTTGGTAAGGTCCACCTTCATCTGGATCCGGCGCCGCACCATGGTGTTCACCAGGATCAGCACCACCACCAGTCCCACGGCGATGAGCGTGGTGTTGAGCCCACCGCTCTTCACCCAGGCGCTGCACCGCTGCGTGATCTGCGGCCAGTAGCCCCAGATCCACATCACGGCGAGCCCGAAGGCCACGATCAGTCCTGCGCGGGCCCACCAGTCGAACCCCACCGCCACCAGCCGGTGGATACCCAGCACCCCCAGTACCACCGCGGCCCAGCCGCTCACGACCGTGGTGACCTGGTCGAGGCGCTCGGACCGAGTTAGATCGTTCGTTGTGTCTGACATGGCTTTGGCTAGGCTGCGCGCGAGGTGGTAAGACCCCGCACCGCAAAGAAGAGGGACGCGCCGATCAGCGACGCGTAGAGGATGAAGTCGCGGATGTCCAGCACGCCCTGGGCGAAGTTCTCCAGCGTGGACTGGAGGCTCATCGCCTGGAGGATGTGCATGAACCCGAACTTGATCCACTCACCCACGAAGTTGAAGTAGTCGCCCGTGTTCGGGCCGGCGGCGAGCACCGGGGCCGTGGCCGGGATGTCCCGCGTGAGCCAACTGATGAGCACGGTCAGCAGCAGCAAGACCGCCGCGGTGGAGACCCAGGCGATGATCTGGTTCTTGGTAAGGCCGGAGGCCAGCAGCCCAATGGCCAGGAACACCGCGCCCAGCAGGAACAGCCCGAGGTAGCCGGTGACCGCCGGACCCCACTCGCCCATCTGCACCGCCGCGAAGCCGGCGCACACCAGCGTTCCCGCGCCGAACAGCGCGGAGATCAGCGCCAGCGGCCGCGACTCCTGCAGCGCCGCGTAGGTGAGGGTCACCAGCGTGGCCGCGGAAAGCGCGAGGCCGGTGTAGGTGGGGAAGATCGGGTTGGCGTCGCTCTTCCGCACCATCCCCAGAACGAATAGGAACTGCGCGGTGGAGAAGAGCATCAGCGCATAGTACGCCAGCACGCCCAGGTACTTGCCCAGCACCACCTGCGTCTCCGTGACGGGAGACGTCATCAGCAGTTCGATGGTGCCCTGCTTCTTCTCTTCGGCCAGGAGGCGCATCGTGAGGGCCGGCAGGAGGAACACCAGCCAGATGGTGGTGTTGCCCACCACGTACCGGATGTTGGCGATATTCGCCTGCAGCGGCGCGATGAAGAAGATGCCGCTCACGAAGAGGAAGAACGTCATCACCACGTACCCCAGCGGGGCCGTGACCAGCGAGCGGAACTCTCGCTCCGCGATGGTGAAGATCGTTCGCATCAGTCCTCGTCTCCTGCGGCCACGGTGCCCGCGGTAACCAGATTCCGCGGGCGGATCCGCTCGCCGGACGGCTCGCGGCGGGTGAGATGAAGGAACACGTCCTCCAGGGTCGGCTCCAGCCGCTCCAACTCCAGCAGGCCCCAGCCGGCGCTGATGACCGCGAGGGCCAGCGCGGCGCGGAGGTCCGTCTCCCGGGCGCTCTCCACGATGAACCGCGCGCCCTGATCGGAGCTGATCCGCTCCAGCTCCTGCACGCCGGACACGGATTCCAGGCGCGCCTGCACGGCGTCCACCGGACCGTCCACGTGCACCCGGAGGCGCTGCACGCGCTGCACCGCGTCCGTGAGGTTCTCCGTGGTGTCCACGGCCACGATCCGCCCCTCGTGGATGATGACGATCCGGTCCGCCAGCATTTGCGCTTCCGTGAGGATGTGCGTGCTGAGGATCACCGTGTGGTCGCCGCGCAGCCCCAGGACCAGGTTGCGGATCTCGATGATCTGCTCCGGATCCAGGCCTTCCGTCGGCTCGTCCAGGATCAGCACCTTCGGGTTGTGGACCAGCGACTGGGCCAAACCCACGCGGCGGCGGAGACCCTTGGACAGCTTGGAGATGATCCAGTTGCGCCGCTGGTGGATGTTGACCGACTCCATCGCCCGCTCGACGCGGTCCGCCACTTCCCGCGGCGGCACGCCGCGGAGCCGGGCGCAGAAGGTGAGGTAACCGCGGACGGACATGTCCTCGTAGAGGGGGGCGGTTTCCGGCAGGTAGCCGATCTCGCGCCGCGCTTCCACGGATTCCTCGCGGATGTCGTGCCCGTTGATGCGCACGGTGCCGGAGGTGGGCGCCATGAACCCGGTCATGATGCGCATGGTGGTGGTTTTACCGGCGCCGTTCTTGCCCAGGAAGCCGAGGATCTCGCCCTCGCGCGCCTGGAAGGTCACGCCGTCCACCGCCACCATATCGCCGTAACGTTTTGTAAGATTATCGACTTCGACCAACGCTGGCCTCCTGACAGGTTCCGGCTCGTTCGGCCGGTGCTGTCGCGCGCAAACGCGCCGACAGGCGTTCGGAAAAGGACCTACGGCACCGCTCCACCTGTGAGCCGCCTCTAACCGGGCTCTTCCCGGCTCGTGTGGGCGGTAACCGGTTTGCTCCGGTCTATCACAGTTCGGTCGGCTGAACGCCCCAATGCGGGCGACGTCGCTGCGGCGGGAGCGCGTCCACGCCGCGGGAGGTGGGCGACACCCGGAAACTGCCCGGCCTCCCGGATCGGGACGGATGCCATTGGGAATTACGCCTCGACCCGGCCGCAAGTTCCACGGAACCGCCCCGGCGGCCCCCGGTTCTTATGCCTATCAGCGCCGTTGAGCGCACCGGTTGCCGGACGACCCCCAATCAGGCGACCCCCGGCTTTGAGGTTAGTAACATGAAACAGCAGTTCTGGTCCGTCTCACTGGCAACGATTATCGCCGCCGGCGCCCTTTCCCTCGGAATTCCCACGGCCGCACGGGCGGAAAGCAGCAAAGAGAAGATGTACCGGGTAGGCACCTACGCCGGCGCCGCGGCTACCGCTTACGGCGTGCTCCGGAACAAGGACACGATCGCCGTGGCCGGTGCCGCCGGAACCTACCTGGCCCACCGCGGGTGGAAGAACGAGATCAATGACCGGCACGACCGCTGGGGCAACGGCCGCTGGGACCGCGACCGCCGCGACAACCGGGACCGCTACGACGGGCGTGATCGCTACGACAGCCGCGACCGCTACGACAGCCGC
>JAJFMS010000542.1 GCA_020696885.1 Armatimonadota bacterium
GCGAGCACCCACGGTGACGTAAACGGTCGGCGCGCCCGCGAGCGGGCGGCGTCCGCTGGCATCCAGGACCTGGCTGACGACGAGGTCGCCGCCCAGGTTCACGGGGAGCGTGCGGAACGGTCCGAACGCTACACGCTTGCTCTCGGGGAACGTAGGATCGCGGCTCAGCCAGATGACATAGGTGTCAGCACCCGGCGTCTGCTGCCACATGACCGGCAGCGTATCCAGCTGGACCTGCTCCCCCTGGATCGGATCGGTGATGATCCCCGGCGTGATCGCGGTGGTCCACGGGCTGCTCATGGAGAGCGGCGACATGAAGTCGACGTCGGTATCAGGCATCCCATCGTTGTCGCGATCTTCGAGGCCGTTCTCGTAGGCCGTGGCCACCTGGTAGCGGAACTGCTCACCCGGAAGGATACCGGGAACGTTCGTGAGGGCAGTGCGACCGCCGGCGTCGTCGCTGTTCGGATCACCGTCATAGGCGTTGACGTTCCGCGTGGCCTCTGAGTCAAGGAGCATGTGGATCGCGTCGTTGTCTACGGCACCGACGATCCGGATGCCGCCGGTGGTGTCCGCCCTCCAGATGATGTACTGAAGTACCTGGCTGGTCTTGATCGATTTCGGGCGCTCCCACCGCACCCGGATCAAAGCGCCGGGCGCTCCGATCTGGGTCTGGTAACCGAACGCCTCCACCTCATGGGCACGGGTGGCATTGCGGCCGCCGCGACCGCCCATGGCGAGGATTCCCATCACGAACAGCCCGCCCACGAGCATGCGCAGAGCGCCACTGCTCAGGATCTTACTGCGGCTGCCGCCGACGCTGTCATCGCCGCGATCCACTTCGGGCTCGTCCACGACCACGGGCGGCGGAGCCTGAACGGTAGCCTGCGCCAACTGAGCGGAAGCGTCCTGCGGTGCCTTGAACTGAAGGAAACGACCGCCCTTTTCGGCGCGGGCCACGCGCGGGCCGGTCTTGCCGTCCGCCGCCGGATCATCCTCGCGAGAAGCCAGCTTCACGCCGGTCTTCGCCGAGGCGATCTGGATGCCGTCCTCGGCCATGGCACGCTTGCCGGAGCGGGCCTTGGGCCCGCCAAAGTCGGCGAAGTTGAAGATCGCAGTGACGCGGTCTTCGGGGCGCACGCCCTGGGTGTTCTCCAGAACGGTGCCGGTGCTGATGTCCGCGTCCACCGCCACGACCTTCATGCGGCCCACGAGCTGCCGCTGCCGGGTGACGATCATCTCCATCCCGCGCCGCACGCCCTGGCGAGCGCCGATGTTCATCAGCGCTTCCATCTCCCGACCGTCCACGCCGCCCACCACGGTGGTGTTCAGCACGGTGCCTTCCGGCAGCCGGAAGCGGTCCATGGATTCGCGCGCCTTGAAGGCGGCCTTACCGAGCGCCTCTTCCAGGAGGATATCCGCGTCGCCGGTGAAGCCCATGCGCGGGGTGCTGGCACCCTCGGCCACCGCGCCGTTGATCAGGACACCGGTGGTGATGTCTTCCACCACTACCTGGAGCTTCACATAGGCCTGCGGAGTCGGCTGACCGGTTACCCGGGCTTCCAACACGGAGCCGTAGACGGCGCCGGTGGCATCGATCCCGTTCGCGATCTGAACGCGGGCCGGCCGATCGAAAGGAGTCTGAAGGTTGAGCTCCTGGATACGTCGCTGCACCTGCGCATCCGGAATGACGAACCAGTTGTCCGACTCCGAAAGCTGCAGCGACGTCTGGGCAGCGGCAAGCCGCCCCAGGAGCTGGCCACCCACCTTCGTCTTGTTGTTGAAGTCCAAGACGTAGACGTTGGGGGCCGTCACCTGCGCTCGCGCGGGCTTGGCCAGGACGAGATAGGGCGCCACCAGGGCGACCATCAGCATCCAGGCCAGCCATCGGCAGCGGGAATTACTGCGGAAAGTTCTCACTGACGGTTCCTCTTTTCGATCAGCGATTGGTATCCGGTGCGGACCCGGCCCCTCGACCCCTGTTAAGATGGGTCGTTTCGAGGCCGGGTCCTGTTGATCCGGTTACCCGAGCCCCGGCTTCCAGGCCCAGAACTCGAACGGATTGTTAATTGATTTAGCTCCGAGGGACCAGCTAGCCGCTCCGTAGCCGAGGCGGGTCGCGTTCGCGGCCCACTCCGGTTGCGTAGCCGCAGCTCGCCGCCCGGCCGCGACAGGCCCAAGCCCTGCCGCTTCGATCTCGGCCGCAACCTTTGCCAGCGATGGCACCGGGGTGCGGGCAACTTTCGCGCGCTCGGCAGCAGTTGCGCTGGCCGAGGCGCCACCGCCCAGCGGCGGGACGATGAGCGTGCAGCTCTCGTTCGCCTTCATGAAGTAGCCCACGAACGGATCCATGAAGTTCGAAGTCGAGTAGCGATCGATGTAGGTGAACAGGCCGTTGCCGACGATGCGGTCGTTCATCGCCTGCTGCATGGTGCGGACCTGACCGTCCGGGGTCGCAACGTTCACCCGGAGCCACTCCACCCGCTGCGTCCGCACGCTGCCGATCATGTTCCAGCCCGGCTGCACCGGGATGGAGAACGGCACGTTCGGAGCAGGCGCTCCGGCCTTTACGAACGGCCTCGCCCGGTCGAACCGCACGAACATCGCCTTACCCAGCCGGAACTCCTTCGCTTCCTGGTCGCCCAGGTGGTAGTAAGCGTAGTCCTGGCTGGCCGTCCGCCAGTAGGCCGACTTGAAGTCGGACGAGCTGGATCCGAGGATGCCGGCTGCATCCTGTCCCGGGAAGTCCTGGGGCAGGGAGATGAGCAGCAAGCCCTGGCCGAACGTATGCTGCGGCTCGATCTGGAGGTCCTTCCGGTAGATGGTGTTCGGCACCACCACGAAGGAGGTGGTTGTGAACACGTTCCAGCCCGGCTTGGTGGCACGGATAGCGTAGTTCCCCGCGGGCACCGACGAGATCGTGTAGTTGATCCCGCTGGTGGAGGCGGTGGAGGTAGCAGTCGCCACGACCGCGTTCCCGTTGTTCACATCCAGCAGCTCAAGGGCCACCCCATCCACGTACTCGGCGGGCGAGGTGTTCTTGCGGCTGATGATGCCGTTGATCGTTGCGGGCGGCTGACGCTCGAGCAGCACGTCCGGCGTGGCCGGCGGGGCAGTCGGACCTTCCACGAACACGTTCACCGAGTTCGTCTGGTATCCGAAGGCCGTCGCGGTCACCGTGTAGTCGGCCGGCGGCAGAGCCGACGGCGTCTGATACTGGCCGTTCGAGTCCGTCGTTACGGTCGCGATCGTCGAGGCGCCGAGCGTGATCTTCACAGTGGCGTTCGCGATCGGCGGTCCGGCGACCTGCCCGGCGCCGATGACGACGTCTTCCTTCACCAGTCCGGTGAGCACGCCACCGAGCGGGGTCAGGTTGAGATCGAACCGGGTGGCGGCCCCACCCTGCACGGTCACCAGGCCGGAGAACGGTGCGAAGCGAGGATCGCCGGTCACACGCACCTGGTAGGTGCCTGCCGGCAGGTTGTCCGCGGTCTGCACCACATCACCAATCACGTAGTTCGCCGGCTGGCTATCCGCGCCGGGAGTCGTGGTGGCAGCACTCGTGGTTTCAGCAACCTTGAACTGGCCGAACGGCGAGCCGGCCGGTGTCCAGAACTCGATCTTCACCCCCGTGCGGGCCGGGCCGGCCGCGCCGCGGCGTGCAAGGCCGTAGACCTGGCCGCGAGGCGCCTTCACGAGGAGGGCGTCTGCCACACTGGTATCGCCGGCGACGAACACGTCCGTGAGCGTCAGGCTGGAGTAGCCGAACTTCGAGATCTGGATGGTGTAGAGGTCGGACGGCACCGTAGTAGCCGTCGCCCACTTCCCATCCGGACCCGTGGAGAGCGCGGGAAGCGACACACCCGGGTTGACCACCTGGGAGATGATCTGGACGGTCGCACCAGCGATCGCCGGTCCGGTACCACCGCCCGCAGCCGTCTCCTTAACCGTTCCGGACAGGATTCCGTCGCGGCCCTGGAGTTGGAGCACCGGCGCCACACTCGGAGTGGCCGGCGTCACCACCACGTCGACCTTCTGATCGAAGAACCGCGGGTGGTTGGACAGCGAGACCGTGTAGGAGCCCTCGAACGTGCTGAAGGTGTAGTTGTGTCGATTGATCCCTGTAGTGATCGCCGGACTGAAGACGTCC
>JAJFMS010000543.1 GCA_020696885.1 Armatimonadota bacterium
GGTTGTTTACCTCTCCGGTTACGCGTACCCGCACCTTGGTCTGGATGTACTTGTTCCGGCCGTCCAGCGCTCCGCTCGTCTTGGAATCCCACGCTCCCTGAAGCAGGGCGTCGATGCGGTCCTGGTCCGCCAGGTCCTTGAAGTTGAAGATGGTGAAGTACCGGTGCAGCCCGTCCGGGCCGCGCTCCTCCACGCCATAGATGGTCCGCCGGATCACCGGGCTGCGCGGGAAGAGCACCAGCTTCCCGGTGACGGTGCGCACCTGTCCGTGCTGCTCGCGGATGGCGTCCACCACGCGAAGGGCCGGCTCGTTTTCGCGCTCGCCCGGGGTAAGCAGGAGGTGCACCGGGGTGACCGGCCGCTCCGCGATCCGGAACCGGATCTCGATCCGATCGCCGCGGTAGAGCTTGCTCACCGCCTCCCGGAGGGCGGTGTCCGCGGGCACCTGCACCGGCACCACTTCGCCGCGGAACTCCACCGCGAGCATGGCGCCGTCGGCCGCGATGGCGTGGACCATCACCTCGAGGCGCTTCTTGCCGCGCAGCCACTTGCCCAGGTTCTGCTGGCGATCTGCCGGCTCGTCCACCCGGACGCCGGGGCTCCACTTCTTCCCCGGCTCCACGGTATCCACCCGCAGGTGCGGCTGGGAGGCGGGCGTACGGACCAGCTCGCCCTTGATCAGCACTTCCTGGTGGCGCTCCAGCTCCGCCAGTCTGGACGCCGCCTGTGGATTGGCTGGAACCAGCGAGAAGTTGACGCTCTGGAAGAAGTCGGCCGGGTCGAACCAGGTAAACACGTAGGTGCCCAGGGCATGGTTGGCCCCGTGCATCGACCCGCGTAGGCCTTCCTTCCCGACGCGCTCGGCGAGCTCATCCAGCGTTACGGCCTTCTTTTGGGCCGCGGCGGTCGGGCGCTTTTCTTGTCCCAGGCCCGGCGCAGCCAGCCCGACCCCCAGCACCAGCAGCGCAAGCAACAGGCTCGTAGGCCGACGCTCGACCGGCGATTTCATTACGGCGACTCCTCCGCTCACTCTACGATCCGGATAGCTTCACGATACCTTACCCAGCATCAAACGTCACGTCGTGGACGCCTGAATTTAGGTGAAGCTAAATATAGATTGGAGGCGATTCTGGGTTCGGGGGAGGTCCGGCACTGCTCCAGCCCACCTCTCCCGAGAGAGACTCAGAGTCCGAACACCGAACGCCGAAACGCGTTCCGGCGCGGTACAATCGCTCCGTGCACCGCTTTTATGTTCCCTTCGAAACGCTGGCCGCGGCAGAGATCCTGCTGCCGGCCGAGATCGCCCATCAGGTGGTGCGAGTGCTCCGGCTGCGCGTGGGCGAGCCGATCGTGCTGTTCGCCGGGGATGGCGCCGAGTACGAAGTGGTGATCGACGCGATCACCGGCAAGCAGGTGCGCGTGCTGCCGCGCGAGCGGCGCACACCCGACCGGGACCTCCCCTGTGCCCTGGAGATGGGCGTGGCAGTGCTGAAGGGGGAGAAGCTGGAGTGGACGGTGCAGAAGCTCACGGAGCTGGGCGCCACCACGATCACGCTGCTCCAGACGGAGCGGACGGTGAGCACCGCGGGGGAAGAGCGCTGGTCGAAGCGGATCGAGCGCCTGCGCCGGGTGGCACGGGAGGCCGCGGAGCAGTGCGGCGCGGTGCGCGTGCCGGAAGTTCACGAGCCGTGCGGCCTCGACGTGTTGCTGGCCCGCCCTGACGAGCCCGCGGGGAGCCGGCTGATCCTCGATCCCTATGCTGCAGAGCCGCTCGCTGCCTGCCTCCGCCCTTACCCGGCACGCCTGACGATCCTGATCGGCCCGGAGGGCGGGTTCAGCCCGGCCGAAGTCCAGCGAGCCCGGGACGCGGGCGTGCGCCCGGTGCTCCTCGGCCGGCGAGTGCTGCGCGCGGAAACCGCGTCCCTCGCCGCCGCCGCGGTGGTGGCCGCAGCAGCCGAGAGTTAGCGGGGTGTGGGCGTGTGGGGGTTTGGGAGTCGGCGCGGAGCGCCGCTTCCGGAGTTCCCACTCTCCCATACTCCCACACCCCCCACACGCTCCGCTTACGGCGCGGGCGGATCACCACCCGGCGGCGGCGGATCACCGCCCGGCGGGTTGACCGGCTTTGGGGCGTGCTGGCTCACCAGCACCTGGCCGAAGATCGCGGCCACGTCGATCGAGTCGAGGGCGAAGAGCACCGCCTCCTGTGCCGTGCGGCGCTGGACCAGCAGCGCGAGGTGAAGGCAGCACGGTCCAGGAGGCGGCGCTGCGGCGCCCTCTGCCGGAATGGCCCCGTCCAACTGCAACTGGCCGATGGTGAAGTTGCTTTGCTTTGCCTGATCGAACGGGAACTCCAGGGTGCGCGGCACGCCGCCGGCATCCGCCAGGAGCACCGCCCGCGCGCCCGCCGTCTTGCTCACGAAGCCGCGGAAGTCCACGGTGAAGCCTTCCAGCGAGTTGCCTTCCGGCACGTTCACCGGCACGGCGATGCAGACGATGGCCTGGCTGCTGAGCGGCTGGTCCGGCATCTGCAGGTCCACCCGCAGCCGCGGGAAGAGGATGGAGAGCGCCTGGCCGTTGGCGGTAAACGAGACCTCGCTTTCGGCGAGCAGGGCCGGGCAGGTGATCTCCGGCTTGCCCCAGGCCTGGAAGTCTTGAGGAGGCGGGGGATTCATGACGGTGCGGTTCAAAGCATCTGGCATCGCGGGTTACCTCGAAAGCGCCTCCGGGTGTTGGAGTGACCGGAAAGCGCGGGTTGCACTCTCTTCACAGTACGCCGGAGGGCTCGGTGGTTTTTACGCCGGACGGACCCCTGCCTTGCGGTGGCCGATGTGTCGGGTGGCAACGACTACCCGCAGAGGGATGCGGGGGTTCGTTGGGCAACAGGGCCGCGATGCTCAAGCCGGACGGGCAACCGGAGAAGGTTCGGAAGCGCGGGCGAAGCTGGCTCGCCATGCTGCTCGTGCCGCCCCTGCTGCTGGTGTGCGTGGCTACGGCCTCGATCTTCCGACCGCTGTTAGTCCAGGTTGGCCCCAACGTGCTGTTGATGGGCAACTGCATTGGCCCCTGGGGAGTGGTGGAGGGCTCGCTCTCCCCGAGCACTGAGCCGCCGGACGAAGGCGGGTTTGTGGTCACGGGCCAGGGCAAGTACTTCGGCCTCCGATCCCCGTCCGGAGGTTTGGCCGTCGCCTGGTTTCAGGGCCGGGCTCACTACTGATCCGGGACGCCGGCGCGTCTGGTGGCCGCCAGCGGAAAGCCGTAGCCGGAGTTGCCCGCGAAAAGGCGCGAAAAGGGGGGAGGGGAATACGTCCCTGTCCCTTTGCCTACCCTACGCCCGCTTGACAGGAGTCCGGCTGTCAGGCCGGTGGTTAGTAACGCCAGCGCAGGGCGATCACCCGCCCGCCTGACAGCGGGACTCCTGTCAACCAGCCGGAAGCGCTTCCTGGTTTCGGAGCGCACTCTGGGTAATCCCAGAGCCATCCGGCTACGGCTTTCCACTTACGGTCGCCGTCTGCGATAGGTGCTACCCGGATGCTCCGGGACTCCGGGCATCCGCGCGACCCCGGGCGCTGTCAGGCTATGAAAGCGTCTTACTACAGCGCGGTCGGGCTCCGAGACCGAGTTCTCTTTCCCCTTTCGCGTCCTTTTGCGTCCTTTCGCGTCCTTGCGCGTGTTTCGCGGGCAACTCTGGAACGTGCCAGGTCCACCCATCAAAGGAACATCCCCGGACCACGGCCAAGTAGGGATGCAGTTTCTCCCCTGCCCCGAACCGTTTTCGACGGGCCGTCCGTCTGTCCCATTATGTCCGTCGCCTCCATCTCCCACCTCACGGTCCGCTACGGCTCCAAAACCGCCATCGACGATCTCTCGGTTGAGTTTCCGGAGGGGTGTGTCGGCCTACTTGGCGCGAACGGAGCGGGGAAGACCACGCTCCTCAACACCCTGCTCGGCTTTCTCCAGCTCCGGATCGGGAAATGCACCGTGCTGGGGCTCAACGTGGGTACCGAGCCGCTCCGCATTCGGCAGCTCGTGGGGCTGATGCCGGAACGGGACTGCCACATTCCCGGCATGAACGCGGTCACCTTTGTGGCCTACGCCGGGGAGCTGGCAGGGATGCCGCCCGCCGACGCGATGCGCCGCGCCCACGAGGT
>JAJFMS010000544.1 GCA_020696885.1 Armatimonadota bacterium
AGGCTCTCGTTGAGCCCAGGCCCGGCGGCGACGGAGCAACCACCCTACACTTCTAACCGGGGCTGCCCAGAGCCCCTTCCGCCTTGACCACAAACCCACGCGCCCCCAGGACCCAGCTCATCCCCTCCCCATCCTGTTATCCCGTCGAAAACTCTCCCCTTCACCTGAACGGAATAGCCAGCAGCAACAGCCCGAACAGCGAGGTGGCGTTGCGCAGCTTCTCGGCGGCGCTTTCCTCGGGCACTTCCAGGCAGCGCTGGATCTTGGCAAGCTGCTGCTGCAGCACACTCACGCGCGCATACAGCTCCCGCACCGCCACCTGCTGTCGCGGGGGCATGCCCGGCGACCAGCGCCGCCGGGTTACCCAGCCGTCGATCTCCTCGATCGCACGAGTACACTCGTCAAGCGTTCGGTCCGCGCTACGGCGCCGTTCCTCCGGGCTGTCGCGCACGGACGCCCGCGCGGCATCCAACTGCGGCGGGGCCGCATTCGGTTTTCGCGGCTTCCGGCCAAACTGCTGGGCCAACTCCCGGATCTGCTCCGCCCCCAATCCTTCAGCAACGGCCCGCTCCGCCATCGCCACCTGCCGCGCCGGCGGCAGCGGTTTGAGGGCAATCGCCACCCGCGCGGAGATCTTCCCGTCCCGGAGCATCTCCTTCACCGGCTCCGCGAGCTTCAGCAGCCCCACCAGCCGCTTTACGTAATCCGGAGAGAGCTTGACGAGCTCCGAGATCTGCTCCCACGTCCGCTCCGTAAGCGTCTTGATCCGGAGGAGCGCCTCCGCCTTCTCCAACTCGCTCAAGTCCTGCCGGTGGACGTTCTCTGCCAGGGCCACCACGGCGGCGGCGGTATTCTCGTAGGCCCGGATCCGGCAAGGAAGGGTGGTCATCCCCAGGCGCTGCGCGGCCCGGTACCGCCGCTCGCCTGCCACAATCCAGTACCGCCCGCGGCTGTTGGGACCCTGCATCGGGCGCACCAACAGCGGAGTCAGCAGGCCATGCAGCTCGATGGAATCCGCCAGCTCCACAATCGCCTGCTCCCGGAACTCCAACCGCGGCTGGAACGGATCCGGCGCGAGGCGGTCGATCGACATCTGATGGACGGCATCGTCGTGATCGATGTTGGCCTCATCCGCCCTCATTACGTGTGTCCTCTCTCGCCTCCACACGCGCAGCTAGCAGCGCCGTGGGCATTTCAGATTAAGCTGACATGCCCAGCAGCTCAAGCTTCCAAACCAAAAAGGTGGTACGCGTACCACCTTTTATGTTCAAACCTGATCGAATACCACTGCTACGCGGTAGTTCCGGCTCGCTGGCAGCGCAGTTAGGGCGCGCTACGGGAGGGAATGGCTGCACCGGATTCAGTCGCCGGTGCGGGGAGCGCCGGGAGGTGTGCCTCCATCTACGCAGTAGGTGCATGCCTGGGGGGGGAATCGAGCGCAGTCTGAAGCCGGCGGGGGTCCACCGGTTTCTCTAGCCACTGATCGAAGCCCGCCGCCACGACCCGCTCTTCCGCTTCCGCATTGAGATATGGGCTCATCGCGATGAGCCGGGCGTCGGGAAGTAAAGGGCGAAGCGCGGTTGCCACGGCGTATCCGTCCTTATCCGAGAGGTGAAGGTCGGAGAGCACCACTTCCGGACGGTCCCGCAGGGCCAGGCCGATCGCATCGTACGCGGTGGCGGCGGCCGCCGCATGGTGCCCCTGCATGGCCAGCAGCTCGGTGAGCGCTTCGCGGGCCTCGCGGTCGCCTTCCACAATCAGCACCCGCAAGGAACGCGCGGCCCGCCGGGGCGGAGGCTGGCGATCCGCGGACGGCGCGGGGCAGCACGGTAACCAGATCGTGAACTCGGCGCCGCGTTCCGGCCCTTCCGAGGTGGCCCGGACTCCGCCGCCGTGCAGCTCCACCAGGGTCCGGACCAGGGCCAGTCCGATGCCGAGCCCCGCCCGGGCGCTGCCGCCGTGCGCATCGCGCTCCTGAAAGAACGGCTCCCACAGCCGCGGCAGCAGCTCCGGAGCGATCCCCTTGCCGGTGTCCCACACCCGCAGCCAGGCGATGTCCGGCTCGCGGGAGAGCTCCAGCCCGCACTTCCTGCCCGGCGGCGTAAACTTCGCGGCGTTGCCTAGCAGGTTCGTAACGATCTGCACCAGCCGGGTCAGGTCTCCGTCTACCCAGATCGGCTGGTCGCCGGTGCTCACTTCCAGCCGCGGCCCATGCTTCCACAGCGGCTCCGTGGCCTCCACGGCCGCCTCCACCGCACGGCGGAGATCCACGCGCTCTCGCTGCAGCCGGAGCTTGCCCTCCCGCACCCGCGTCACATCCAGCAGGTCTTCCACCATGCGCGCCTGCAGCCGGGCCTGCCGCGCAATAATCTCCGCGGCGCGCCGCACCTTGGGATCGGCGGAGGCGCGCATCAGCTCGGCGGCGTTGGTAATGGAGGCGAGCGGATTGCGCAGCTCATGCGCCAGCGTCCCAAGGAACTGGTCGCGTACTCCGGACTCATCCTGGTCCCGCCGCCACTCTTCTCGGCGGGAAACATCCTGAAGCACCACTACCCGCGTGTCGCCCGACCCCTGGCGATCCACGCGGTGGACCGACACCTCGAGAGTCGGAGCAGTGAGCCCCACCGGCCGCACCCTTAATAGCTCCCCCTCATCCGAGCGCTCCTCCACCTCTGCCGCCCGGCAAGCTGCCGAGAGCAGGGTCTCCGGGGCTGCGGCGGTCGGATCGCCCTCCGGCTGCCAATCCCGGTGGGCGGCGCACAGGTGGTGAAACCGCCGGTTGCTGGCCAGGAGCTTCTTGCCGGAGATCAGCACCACGCCGTCCTGCGAGTTTTGCAGCAGCCAATCCGCCAGCGTAGCACTGTGTGCGTGGTGATCCACGGAGTGCTGGTACTTGCGTACCAGCTCGCGATAGCGCTGCAGCAGCTCCCGGTGGCGGTCCTCTCGGGCCTGCATCAGTTCGGCGGCATTCGTCGAGGGCATGGACGGTATCTCACGGCTCGCTGTGGCTCCCGTAAACTCTCGCGTAGGCGTTATACCCTACCCATCCGCAATCCCATCCACGATCAACATGCTGCCGCTGGGCAACGCCGCACCGTCGGTGCCTGCGGCGAGGAGGGGATTGATCCGGAGCCGGCACTGGATCGGCTTGCCCCGCCGGTTGATCGCCGCCGTGGGGAAGGGTCCCTGCGGGGCGCCTTCCGAGAGCACCCGGACAATCGCCTCGCGCACCGGCTGGAGATTGAGGCCGATGTCCAGGGAGAAAAGGTCTCTCCCTACCACTTCTTCCTCGCGCAGGCCCCAGGTCTCCTCACAGGTCTTGTTCCAGCTCGAAACAATGAAGTGTCGATCCAGCACGATCAGGCCCATGTGGAGGCCGGAGAGCACCATGTCCTGATAGCGCGTCAGCGTGTTCAGCGCTTCCTGCCGGGACCGGAGCTCATCGTTCGCGGTCTCCAGCTCTTCGTTCGTAGACTGCAGCTCCTCGATCGTGGTCTCCAACTCCTCGTTCGTGGACTGCAGCTCTTCGTTGGTGGTCTCCAGCTCTTCGTTCGTGGACTGCAGCTCTTCGTTCGTGGTCTCCAACTCCTCGTTCGTAGACTGCAGCTCCTCGCTAACGGTCTCCAGCTCCTGGCGCGCCCGGGTGAGCTCGTCCGCAAGGCCTCGCACTTCCGAAAGATCCTGCCCCCAGAGCACGATGTGCAAGAGCGCGCCGCGGGGGTCCAACACCGGCCGCACGCTGACGCGCAAGAACAGCGCGGATCCGTCCGGGCGCGTGACGCGCACCTCATCCACCAGGGTGAGACGCCCGCTGCCTCGCGCGTCTTCGATCGCGAGCCGCAGCGCCGCCGGGCGGAACGCCTCGTCCAGGTCCGCAATATTCCGGCCCAGCATGGACTCGGAGAGATGGAACGCTTCCCGCGCCGGGCTGCTGGCCATCTGAATCCGGCCGGCGGGGTCCAGCACCAGAACCGGGTAGGCCGCTTGCTCCACCAGCGCGTGGAGGGTGTAACTCTGGAGGCCCTGGCCGCGCGTAACTACCGGCTCGCGGGCGGCTCGCCTTTGCTCCATCTGGTGGAGCAGCGTGTCGGAGGCGTCCTGCTGAGGCACCCGCTGGAAAATGCGGAACCGCGGCTCCGCCGGAC
>JAJFMS010000545.1 GCA_020696885.1 Armatimonadota bacterium
GCTTCTACCTGTTCGGCAGCGTGGACGCGACCATCAGCCACACTTACACCATCGCCGTCTCGGGCACGATCCTGGCGGGGTTCACGCAGACGTTCGACAGCGACGGGCTGGCCAGCGCGCGGCAGTCCACCGTCGTACTCCCGGCGCAGACCAGCAATCTCGCGCAAGATTTCGGCTTCCGGGGCTCCGCGAGTGTGGGCGATCAGGTCTGGAACGATCTCAGCCAGCCGGACAATGAGGTCTTCAACGCGGGCACCGATCTCGGGCTGGCGAACGTGCGCATGGTGCTCACCTGGGACTTCCAGGGCGACGGGCTCACCGATCTGCGCTACGTGACGAGCACGGACGCCCAGGGTCGTTACCGGTTCGACGGCCTCCCCCCAGCAGCAGCACCCGGCCTGTACCGGGTGCGCGTGGACACCAACACCCTGCCGTTCGGCATGACGCTCATTGCGGATCCGGACGGCACCACCACGCCCAGCTCCGCCACCCTGACGTTGGCGGCGGGAGTGGCGAACCTCTCCCAGGACTTCGGCTATCGCGGCGCCGGCTCCATTGGTGACCGGGTCTGGTACGACCTGAACGCCAACGGGGTGCAGGACGCGGACGAGTCCGGCCTGCCTGGCGTCACCCTGACGCTGCACGGTGACTTCAACCGCGACGGCAGCATCGACTACACCGCCAGCACCGGCACGGACGCCGCCGGTGCCTACGTCTTCACGCACCTCCCAGCCGGGCAGTACACCGTTACCGCGGACCGGGGCGCCGCCCGCAGCAGTTGGAACGCCACCTACGACCTAGACGGCAACGGAACCCCGAACCTGGCCACCGCCACCCTGGCGCCGCGCGGCGCGAACGTGGACTTCGACTTCGGCTACAGCGACCCGACCACGGTGCCGGGCTCGGTGGGCGACCTGGTCTGGAACGACGCGGACGGAGATGGCATCAAAGACTCCGGCGAGCCGGGACTCGCTGGGGTGACGGTGAAGCTATTCACACTCGGCAACGCGCTCGTCGCCACGCAGGTAACGGACGCAAACGGAGGCTACCGCTTCATTCCGGTGGCGCCGGGGAGCTACTACGTCCAGTTCACGGCGCCGGCCGGGTATGTGTTCGCGCCGATGCTGCAGGGAGGCAACCCCTCCACCGATAGTGACGCCGACGGCGCGAACGGCGGGAAGTCGGCCTCCTTCACCCTGACGCCGCGCCAGAACCTGCTGACGCTGGACGCCGGCCTGTACCAGCCCGCGTCCGTGGGCGACTTCGTCTGGAACGACGTGAACCGGGACGGGCTCCAGAACGCGGGTGAGGGCGGCATTGCGGGCGTCACCGTCCGCCTGTTCACCCCGGCCAACGTGCAGGTGGGCGCGTCCGTCACCACCGCCGCGGACGGGGCCTACGCCTTCAGCGGGCTCGTGCCGGGCTCCTACTACGTCCAGTTCACGCTCCCCGCTACCTACGTCTTCTCCCCGCGGCTGGTGGGAACCGATGCTACGAAGGACAGCGATGCGGATCTCGCCACCGGCAAGACCGCTGTCTTCACGGCCGCCGCGGGCCAGACCGTCACCACGCAGGACGCCGGCGGTTACCAGGTCCACTCGGTCGGGGACCGGGTCTGGGTCGACACCGATGGGGACGGGATCCAGGATGGGGGCGAGAACGGCCTTAGCGGCGCCAGCGTCCGTCTCTACTCGTCCACGGACGTGCTGCTCGCGACCACTACCTCGAACGGCAGCGGGATCTACGGCTTCAGCAACCTCGCGGCTGGGAGCTACTACCTCCAGTTCACGCTCCCGAACGGCTACGCGTTCACCACCAGAGACCGCAGCACCGGCGGCGGCAACGACACGAACGACAGTGACGCGGACCCTGCCACCGGCCGCACGGCTGCCTTCACCCTCTCCGGAGGTCAGGCGCTCACCGCCATGGATGCCGGTGCGGTGGTCAGCACCACGGCGACGGTGGGCGACCTGATCTGGGACGACCAGGATGCGGACGGCATCCAGGACCCCGGCGAGGCCGGGCTTGCCGGCGCCAGCGTGCGGCTGTTCACCGCGGCGAACGCGGCCGTGGGATCACCGGTTACCACCACGGCTTCCGGCCTCTACAACTTCAGCGGCCTGGCGACCGGGAGCTACTACATCACCGTAACGCTGCCCTCCGG
The DNA here is from genome assembly GCA_020696885.1 of Armatimonadota bacterium. Next base: position 2,165 of record JAJFMS010000545.1, read on the forward strand.
CTTCGTCTTCTCGCCCCAGGACGTAGCATCCGGCGGAAGCACCGAAGCCACCGATAGCGACGTGGCCACGGCTACCGGCAAGTCCGCACCGTTCACGCTGGCAACCGGTGAGAACCGTACCACCGTGGATGCCGGCGGCTACCGGCCCGCCTCGGCCGGGGACTTCGCGTGGGTAGACACCAACGCCAACGGGATCCAGGACGCCGACGAGCCCGGGTTGGCCGGCGTGACGGTGAAGCTCTTCTCCAGCACCAACAGCCTGGTGGCCACGCAGACCACGGACAGCGCCGGGCACTACCTGTTCACCGGCCTCGCGCCGGCCAGCTACTCCCTCGAGTTCACGGCCCCGGCGAGTTATCGCTTCTCCCCGAGGAATGCCGGAGACCCTACGACGGACAGTGACGCGGATCCGGCCACCGGTAAGTCGCCGCCGTTCACGCTGACTTCCGGCGCCGCCCCGTCCACATACGACGCGGGCCTCTATCAGACCGCGGGCGTGGGCGACTTTGTCTGGAACGATCAGGACCGGGACGGGGTTCAAGACGCCGGTGAGCCAGGCCTCGCGGGGGTACTGGTGAAGCTGTTCGGCAGCACCGGCCTGCAGGTCGGCGCCGCGGTCACCACGCCCGGCAGCGGCGCCTACGCCTTCACCGGGCTCACTCCCGGCTCGTATACGCTCCAGTTCGTCGCCCCCGGTCGGCACCTGCTCACCCTGCGCGACCAGGGCGGGAACGACGCGCTCGACAGCGATCCGGATGCATCGACCGGCATCACCACACCGTTCGTGCTCGCCAGTGGCCAGACCAACACCACTCTCGACGCGGGCGCTGCGGCCATCCCGCCCGCGTCCGTCGGCGACTTCGTCTGGCTGGACGCGGATCGGGACGGCGTGCAGGATCCGGGAGAGACCGGCCTCGCCGGGGTCACGGTGCGCGTCTTCGACGCGGCCACGGACGGCCAGGTGGGCGCCACCGTCACCACGGCCGGCGATGGCGCCTATTCGTTCACGGGGCTGGACCCCGGCAGCTACTACGTGACCTTCGGGCTCCCGGCCGGCTACCTCTTCTCCAGCCGGAACGCCGCCGCCGGCACCACCGCCACGGATAGCGACGCGGACCTGGGTACGGGGCGCACGGCCACCTTCACCCTCTCCGCGGGCCAGAACCGCACGGATGTGGACGCCGGAGCCAACCTCCCCGCGCCTACCGGATCCATCGGCGACTTCGTCTGGTCCGACCTCGATGCGGACGGAGTCCAGGACCCCGGCGAGCCGGGATTGGCCGGGGTAACCGTGAAGCTGTTCAAGACGGCCGGCAGCCTGCTGGTCGGGTCCCCGGTCGTCACCGGGGCGAACGGCGCCTACTCGTTCTCCGACCTGGTTGCCGGCAGCTACTACCTGGAGTTCACCCTTCCCGGCGGAGCCCTCGCCCTCACCACCGCCGATACCGGCGGCGACGACGCGCTTGACAGCGACGCGGACCCGCTGACGGGGCGAACCGTCACCCTCGCGCTCAGCGAGGGGCAGACGCTGGGCACGGTCGACTGCGGCGTCCTCACCCTCGGCTCGATCGGTGGCACGGTCTGGCTCGACGCTAACCGCGACGGAGTGCGCCAGGGAGGCGAGACCGGGATCGCCGGCGTCACCGTTACCCTCGCGAAGGGCGGCGGACCGACGGTTACAACCACGTCCGCCGCCGACGGTGTGTTCCTCTTCACCTCAGCCCGCGCAGGCAGCTACACCCTCTCCATCGCCGCCGGGACCATCCCCACAGCAGTCATTCCTACAGCCGCCCTGGTAAGGACCGCCGATCCGGACGGCCTCGGAACGCCTGACCTCGCCGCGCTGAACCTGTCATCCGGCGAGGACAGGCGGCTCCTGGACTTCGGCTACGGTCGCCTCCCTATTCCTGCGGCGCCGACCAGCCTGACTGCCACCCTGACCGGAGGCCACGTGCCGCTGACCTGGCAGCACGACG
>JAJFMS010000546.1 GCA_020696885.1 Armatimonadota bacterium
TGATTTCCACGAGGGTGAAGCCGTGGCGGGCTTTGTTGAACAGGTTGCGCATTTCCGGGATCTCCTCTTGCTTTGATTGATGTTTACTACGGGGCTCTGTTTGGGTTGTTCCATGAACCCCGGGCGGGTTTGAGATGATCCCGAAAAACTTTTTTGATCTTTTTGTGGGGCTCCGCCGAGCCCCGTGCGAAGAGGGAATCCGCTGCCCCCGGTGCGAACAGTGCGGCAGTAAGCGTAGGAGGACGACGATGGCCGAAGCGACAGAGGATCTGAAGCAGCACGTGGAAGGCGGAGACGGGATCTTCGTGATCCGGGGCGGTGAGGCGTGCCGGAGCTGGAACAACATCCAGTACCGGGCCGGCCTGTCCGCCAAGAACACCCCGGCGCGCAAGCTCTCCATGAACGTGGCCACCATCCCGCCCGGCGGCGTGGCCTACGCCCACATCCACGTGGACTTCGACGTGATGCTCTACATCCTGCACGGGCGCGTGCGCCACGAGTATGGGGACGGCTGCAAGCAGACGATCGAGAACGAGGCGGGCGACTTCATCTACATCGAGCCCGGCGTGCCGCATGAGGTGTTCAACGTCAGCGACACGGAGCCGGTGGTCGCCGTGGTCGCGCGCTCGGATGCCTCCGAGTGGGAGAACATCATCTCCTACGACCGTACAGCGGCCGAGTAGCCGCAGCACCGCCGCTCGCAATCCCCCGGGAGCTCCGCCATGCACCGCTGGCTGATCCTCGCACTGGGCTTCTGACCGCTGCTGCTGCCCCCGTGGCAGCGGCGGAGACCACATTCCCGGCCCGGCTGCAGGCGCCCAGCTCCCTGCGGCGCGTCTGCCGGGAGCTGAGCCGGCGGGAGCGCGTTTCCGTGACCCCCGCCGGTGACCTGGCGGACCTGCGACTAGTCTGGAGCTTCCCGGATCACCGCCCCCTGGAAGAGACGCTGGCCAGGATTGCCGAGCTGGCGGGAGCGCGGGTGGTCTCTCACGAAGCGGACGGAAAGCGGCGCTTCGAGATCGTGCGGCTCCGGAAGCGGGCTACAGCGGAACAGGCCTGGCGGCGGCTGGCGCTGACTGCAGCCATCCAGGGCGTGATCCGCGCGGGAGCGGCGTACCAGCGCGGCGAGCTGGACCTCGCGGCGCTCCCATCGCTCCCGCGGCGTTACCTGGAGCGCACAGCCGGCACGCTCAAGTACCTGCTGCGGCTCACGCCGGCGCAGCTCGACCAGCTCGCCGCTGGGGAGGCGCTGCGCCTCCCGCTGCCCACGGAGGACGAGCTGCGCGAGACGCTGGCGGAGATGTATCCTCTGGAGGACCCGGAGGACCCGTCGGACGTGGTGCAGAAGCGCCGGGACCGCGGCCTGGAAAGCATTCGCCGCTATGGCCTCATCCTGCGGCTGGACAGCGCCTCTACCGGAGCCTCCAGTTACCTGACGCTGCACCTCGGCCGGTTTGGTCGCAGCGTGCTCTCCTTAACACGGGCTGGGGTCTTTTTCACCACAAATGGTGAGCGACGCCTACCTGGCCCGGCTGCAGTCGCGAGGCGGGAGCTCCGAGGAGGCGGTGCTGGCGCCGAAGGGCGCCACGATCACGGAAGCTTTGGACGCGCTCTGCCGCCGCTACTGTTACCTCTGGTGGGAGCAGGACGGCTGCGTCTACCTCCGCGCGCGTGCCTGGCCGTGGGATGCGGAGCTGGAGCCGCCCGATCGGCTCCTGGACAGTTGGTCGGTGGCCCTGGATCGGAAGGGCCGCCTCGGGGCCGCGGAGGTGGCTCTCCTGGCGGGGCTCACCGGCCGGCAGCTTCAGGGTCTGGCGAACCTGGCCGGGCGACCCACGGTGCAGCCCGTGCGTCAGGAGCGTCTGGCAGCACTCCGAGAGTTTGCCGCGTTCTTCGCCGCGGCGGCGCCGGGACCGCGCCTCCGCCTCCTCGGAACCGGTCTGGCAGTGCGCCCGGAGCCCTCAGCCACCGAGCTCCTGAAGCCATTTACGGACCGGGCGCAGGAGGGGCCGGTGCTCTTGCGCCTGGGCCAGACGATCGGCGCCGCCCTGCCCGGCAGCCCCGAAGCCTGGACTGTTGGGCTCTCCGTCGTTCGCCAATGGCCCGGTGAGTCGAGCGCGCTGGAGTTCACCTTCGGCGTGCCGCGGCTCCCCGCTGTCGCCACGGTCGGGCGGTAGGCAGCGGGGTTCCGGACGAGAAAGCCGTAGCCAGCGCCTGCTAATTGCCCGGAAACGGGGATGGTTTCCGATCCGTGCCTTCCGCAGCCGTCGGTGAACCGTAGGTGGCGATGGCCTCCAGCAGCGCCGCTTTGCGGATCGGCTTGGTGAGGTGCGCGGTGCAGCCGGCTTCGGCGCTCCGGTCCGCGTCTTCTTGCAGCGCATTGGCGGTCAGGGCGAGGATCGGCGTTTCGGCCCGGCCGCTCACGCGCTCCCACGCGCGGATCGCACGGGTGGCGGTGTAGCCGTCCATTACCGGCATCTGCACGTCCATCAGCACCAGGTCGTACTTCGCTTCCTGGTAGCGCTGCAGCGCCTCCTGCCCGTTCTCGGCCATGTCGAGGCGGAACGGGTGGCGCTTCAGGTACGAGCGGATGAGCTGCCGGTTGTCGTCCGAGTCCTCCACCAGCAGGATCCGCAGCGGCCGCACGTCCGCATGGTCCAGCGACGCCGGTTTGGACTGCGGGGCCGACGCCGGCGCGGTGCGGCCGAGGATGGACACGATGGTCTGGTGGAGATCGTTCCGTCCGACCGGCTTCACCAGGTAGCTGCCCAAGCCCAAAGCCCGGGCGCGCGCAATGTCCCCGCCGCGCGAGTCGGAGGTGAGCATCATGATCGTGGCCTGCGCCACGGAGATGCTGCGGCCCACGGTGGTGGCCACCTCGAACCCGTCCATCTCCGGCATGCGGCAGTCGAGGAGGATGAGGCGATAGGGAGCGCCCGCCGTGGTGGCTCCTTCCAGCGCCGCGATGGCGGCGGCGCCGCTCTCCGCGCTGCTGACGAGCATCCCCCACCCCGAGAGGAATTCTTCCAGGATCCGCCGGTTGGTCTCGTTGTCATCCACGATCAGGGCACGCATCCCGCGTAGATCCACCGGGGCAGCGGCCTGAGCGCGGGGTGGCCCTTCCACCGGAGTTAGCGGCAGCGTGAAGGTGAACGTGCTGCCCTCGCCCGGGGTGCTCTCCACCCGGATCCGGCCGCCCATCATCTCCACCAGTCGCTTCGAAATGGTGAGCCCGAGGCCGGTGCCGCCGTATTTGCGGGTAGTGGAGCTATCCGCCTGCGTGAACGAGTCGAAGATGGTGGCGAGCTTGTCCATCGGAATCCCGATGCCGGTATCCCGCACGGAGAACTGGAGGGCGGTCTCGGTGGGGGCATTCGGGTCTCGCTGGACGTTGAGGGCGATCTCCCCGCGAGCCGTGAACTTGATGGCATTGCCCACCAGGTTGAGGAGCACCTGGCGGATGCGCGTGGGATCGCCGACCACGTAGGGGGGTAGGTCCGCGTCCACGTGACAGAGGAGTTCCAGCCCGCTCTCATGCGCGCGCCCGGCCATGAAGTGAGAGGTCTGTTCCACCAGGTCCGCCAGCTCGAACGGGATCGGGTCCAGCTCCAGGTGGCCGGACTCGATCTTGGAGAGATCCAGCACGTCGTTGATCACGGCCAGCAGTGTGCCCCCGGCGCGGCGGAACATCCCCACGTACTCGGACTGCTCCTCGGTGAGCGTGGTCTCCCAGAGCAGGTCCGCGCTGCCGATGATCGCGTTCAGCGGGGTGCGGATCTCGTGGCTCATGGTGGCCAGGAACTCGCTCTTGGCGCGGTTCGCTTCCAGGGCGGCGTCGTGCGCGGTCTTCAGCGCCGCCTCGAACTCCTTGGGCGCCGTGATGTCCTCCACCGTGCCGACGTAGCCGTCCCCAGCGGACTGATCGTCCTGCCGGATAGCCGAAGCGTGCACACGTACCCAGCGCATCTCGCCATTCGGCCGTTGGATGCGGAACTCCGCCGTCCACGCCTCGCTCCGCCGTGCAGCCAGCAGCCATTCCTGGCTCACCCACTCGCGGTCTTTCGGGTGGATCGCCGCACTCCAACGAAGCCCGTGGGCCTCCTCCGGCCCGACACCGTAGAGCGCGGACCACTGC
>JAJFMS010000006.1 GCA_020696885.1 Armatimonadota bacterium
TGTTCCGGCGCGACGAAGCGGCACGGGACGCCGCCCGAGCCTACCTGGTCTGGGCTACCCAGGATGACGCTCCCCACGCCGGGATGACGCGTCAGTATCTTCGGGAGAAGACCTCCACTCTCGGTCGGGCCGAGATCGTCCATCCCAAGGTGAGCGGCGAGCAAGCCCGGGCAGCCTGGCTGATCATCCTGGAACGGGCGCCGGAGCTCAGTGCGATTCTGTAACCGGTATCCGGGCTGGTCACCCGGGCGGATCGCGGCTATCATCCAATCGGTTATCCTCCCCGCCCGGCGTGGTGGGGAGCTTTGTGACATGAGGGGACGGGCACGCATGCGGTGGAGATTGCCGGCACTGGCGGCGGTGGCGACGGGATGCCTTACGGCCGCCTGGAGCGCGGGGGCGGACCCCGCCCCGGAGCACCTGGAGCTGGACAAGCGGATCCGCGAAGTGGCCGCGGTTCCCGGCGAGCCGCAGGTGTACGAGAGCATGGGCATCTCCCGCGGCGAGGTGCCGCTGCGCTCCATCGAGAGCCGGGAGCCGCTGGACGGCCCGAAGCGCCGCCTGGTGCTGCTGGGCGGGGGCAACCCGGAGGGCTGGGCCCAGCTCAAGCCGACCAACGACTCCGGCGGCAAGCCGGCGGTGAACTACCCGCCGGAGACCAACTTCTTCAACGACCGGATGAACGTGGAAGCCCGGTACATCTGGCGCTGGATCGCCTTCCAGGCGCCGGACCTGGTGGTGGAAGTGCGGGGCGGCAACCGGATGAACTGGTTCGTTCCGCCTGCGTATGCCGCCGTCGGCGCGCCGCTGAAGGCGCAGCCGCTGGTGGCGCAGGACACGCTGGCGATGTCCCTCAGCCGCGGCACACCGTCCGCTCTGGGCACCGTTCCCACGCTGGTGGCGGACGCGCGGGCGGCGGATGGCCCCGAAGTGCTCCGGCTGGCAATGGAGACCTGTGCCGCGCTCCCCCGCTCGCCGATGCGGCAGGTGGTCACCCGCAGGATGGCGCGCACGCCGCTCGACGTCGCTACCATCCTCGCGCGGAAGTACCCGCAGACCCCGTCCATCGCCTACATCCCGGCCGTGGCGTGGTCCGGCACGCTGCGCCTGGCGAAGCTGAAGAACGATCCGTCGTTGGCGGAGAAGGTGAAGGCGGAGCTGGCCCCGTGGCTCACCGGCGCGAAGCCGGCGCTGGATGAGAAGCCGGACGGCGTGAAGCTGGCCGGGCACATCGGCTTCGCGGACCTGGCGCTGCTGGAGGGCGATGAGGCCGCCAAGAAGCTCGCGTTGGACGCGGCGGCGCTCTACGTGCCGGAGAACGCCACCGACCCGGCGAAGTTCGGGCAGCTCTGGTGCGAGAACATGTTCATGAGCGCCACGCTGCTCGGCCGCGCGGGGAAGCTGGGCGAGAAGCCGGAGTACTACGACCTGCTGGCCCGCACGCTCACGCAGTACGCCGCAAAGCTGCAGCAGCCCACCGGCCTCTTCCAGCACGCCGCGGATGCGCCGTTCTGCTGGGGCCGTGGCAACGGCTTCGCCTCGCTCGGGCTAATGGAGGCGCTCACCTACCTGCCCGCGGACCATCCGAAGCGCGCGGAGATCCTGGCGATCTACCGGAAGCAGATGACCGCCCTGAAGGGCGTCCAGACCCCTGAAGGCACCTGGCGCGAGGTGATCGATCATCCGGAGAGCTACCGTGAGATCACCGCCACCGCCATGAACCTGGCCTCGATGGCGCGCGGCATCCGGCTGGGCTGGCTGGACAAGAGTTTCCAGCCGGTGGTCGACCGCGCCTGGAGCGGCCTCTCCGCCCGCATCGGGGATGACGGCGGCCTGGCGGACGTGTGCACCGGCACCGGCGCCGGCCCCACGCTGCGCTACTACTACGAGCGCCCGGCCATCTTCGGCCCGGACGACCGGGGCGGCGGGATGAGCTTGCTGGCCGCGCTCGAGGTGGCGGAGCTGCGCGGAAGGAAGCCATAGGCGCTCAGTTCAATCGAACCGGCGTGATGGAGACACCATGAAGATTCAGCAAGCGATCGAGCGGCTGCGAGAGCGGACCCACGTACCGCTTTTCTTCGGTGACATCTGGGACCAGGATCTGGATACCCGGTTGAAGCACGCGAGCGCCGAGGAGCTATTCGAGGGCCAGGTGATCGCGAGCCCGCAGATGGCTGCCTGCGCGCTTGCCGGTCTGCACCTCTGGAACGACAACTTCCACGCCGGCCACAATCTCTGCCAGGGGATCGACACGCAGACCGGCAGCTACTGGCACGGCATCGGCCATCGCCGCGAAGGGCACCAGGGCGAAGGCATGGCCGCGAACCTCGGGAACGCCCGGTACTGGTTCCGGCGCGTGGGCGATCATCCCGCGTTCGATGCGGTCTACCGCAGCGCGCTCACCGTGCTGGACAGCACCGGCTCCGGCTTTCCCTGGGCGGCTGACGCCGCGGAGCAGCTCCGCGCCCGCCGCCGCTGGGACCCGTTCGTCGTGATCGATTGGTTCTGTCACGCGGACGCCCATGCCCTCCCCGCGCAGGCGGAAGAGGTGCTGTCCGAGATCCAGTGGCGAGAGATGGACCTGCTGGTGGACTGGTGCCTGCAGCAGGCGGTGCGGGGATAGGTATTGGGTGTTAGGTGTTGGGAAAGGTTCCCCAACACCCAAGGCCCAAGGCCCAACACCCACCACCCACCACCGTGCTTCACGGGGTTCCGGGAACTGCGGCGCCGGTGAGGCCCAGGTAGGGGTCGTCGACCGGCACGTGCAGCAGGTCGCGGTACAGCTCGTCTCGGAGGAGGCGGTTGGCCGGCAGGCCCCCGTGCGCCAGGTACCAGAGGTGGACCGCCGGGCGGATTGCTCGGACGTTCACCAGGGAGTCGATCTCGATCGCTTCCCGGCCGATCTGCTCTGGGGTTTTTCTGGCGGCCGGGTTGGCGGGGGCGAAGCCGCGGCGCACCTGCTCCACGGAAGCAGCCTGCTTGCTGGCATCGTCGATCCGCTGGCTCAGCGCGGCAAAGGCGCCCTTCGGGTCGAGGAGCGGATCCAGAATCGCCGTCGGTTTCACGGGAGTCGGCGGCGTGGCTTTCAGGCTCACTACTTCCTCCAGGCCATTCCGCGGCACCGGCTGCCGATCGATCGCCACCAACTGCGCTTCCGGTCCCACCAGGACGGCCTGCGGCTCGGCCCGCGGTGCGGGGGGCTCACTTCCCAGCACCAGCGCTTTCCTTCCGGGGAGGCCCAGGGCCCGGAGCAGCGGGCTCTCCACCAGAGCCTTGGACATCGTGGTCCGCGCGCCTTCGGCACGGACGCCCTGGATGAATCCCTCGCGGTGCCACGCTACCACCCGCGCGGAGACCAGCTCCGGCGACTCCTTCGCGGCGGCGATCTCCCGGTACAGCTTCAGCGTGCCGGCGATCTGCGCTTTGAAGTCGGCCGGGGTGTATACGCCGGGGAACGCGTCCAGCGCGCGACCGTCCGGCAGGCAAACGGAGATGACGGTGTTTCCCGTCAGCGTCCGCTTCAGGACCTTACCGTTGCCGAAGTCGATGGTGACTTTCGGCACCGGTCGCACGGTATCCCAACAGGCCACGAACTCGGTATTGATGAGGCGAGAGATCTCGGGGTCGGAGAGCAACACGGCCCTCAGCGTTCGCGCGTTCGTTCAGCAGAACTCCTCGTCCAGGCGCCCGAAGAGATGGAGCTGGAGGATCGGCTTGCCCTCCCGCATTGCCCGTGCCCGGGCACGCTCAAAGCTCGGCTGCCATTCCACGCCGCCGATCTGCACCGGCTTCATCAGCTTCGAGGGCTGGGAGCTCGCGGCCGCCCACGTGGACGAAAGGGCCAGCATGCACGAGAGCGCTGCCGCCCACCTCATTCTTCGCATCTTCGTCGCCTCCTCTTCAAAACGATACTGGTTGGATGAGGTGGCGGAGCTATAGGTTACGCGGATCCGAGGCGAGCCGCGGGCACTGTACGCAGGTGAGGACTGCACCAGCATCCGCGCGCTGACCGCCACCCTGATCGAGCGGGCTCGCGGCTATCTCTCGGCCGGGCAGCGCTGCCTGGAGCCGTTGGAAGGTCACGTGCTGCCTGATTGCGCCTTCGTGCTCGAGTTGACGATCTGCCTCAATAGGGAGACGCTCAACCGGCTGGAGCACCTAGGCGGCGACCCGTTCCCCCGCCGGCACTTCCTCCAGCACGACGAGAAGCACGCGGTGGCACAGTCCGTGGCGTGCCGCACCGGCTTCGAGGCGTTCGGACGCTGACGGCTACCGGCGGGAGAGCCGTGGGCTGAACTGGCTCACGGCTCCCCACCGACTATTCGTTGTCTCTAGCGGGTCACGGCGCCGGTGCGAGCCACCCGGGAGGGCGGAGCCACTTCGGCCCACATCCCAGCGGCGAGCTGCCGATCACCGCGTGCCTCGTAGAGGTAGGCCAGGAGCATCTGCGTGCCGGTATCGGCGCGGTTAGCAGCCAGCGCTCGCTCCTGCTCCGTGATCCAGGCCGAGAGACCCCGGTCCTGCCGGGCATATTGGGCGAACTTCCGGCCGGCCCACCAGTCTTTGTACCACGCCATGGTGGCGGGCCCCTGGCTCTGGTGGCAGCCGCCGCATTGCTTTACGTGAGCCCCGAAGCGCACGAACTGCGCGTAAGCCTTTGCAGCGGCCGCATCGTCCCCAGTCCCCTCAACAGCCCGCGCCTGGGCGCGATAGTAGTGCCGGGAGCTGCTGCGGTTCATCGCGGGAGCCGGTTCGGTCCGGAGCTCTGCCAGCGCGGCGCGGGCCGTCTCCTTCGCCTCCTTCTCCAGACCGATCTCACGGAGCAGTGAAGCGAGCGCCGCGCGCATGTGGACCGGTTTCTCCGAGATCGGCGCCCCATTCGCGGCCGACTTCACGGCCGTCCGGAGGTCGGTCACGAACCCGGTGAGCAGCAGCCGGTTACAAAGCACCCGCACCTGCGGATCTCGCGTGGTGCGCTGCACCCGCCGCACGATCGGCTCCACGTAGCGCCCCTGCTCGCGCAGGAACTCGAAGGCGCGGTCCCGGCTCGCGCTATCCGTGGCCGCCAGATCCCGCACGGCCGCCTCCGCGAGGCGCTCCCGCTCTCCGGTCAGCAGCTCCAGCCGCCCCACCATCACCCGGACGATCGACTTCGGCTGCGGCTCCACCCGCATCGGGATGAACCGGTCCGTCCAGGACTGGGGCATCACGAACAAGGCGCGCACGCCGTCGTTCCGGAAGTAGCTGGTCGACCAGGTGTTGACCATCGCCCGGGCTTCCTTCGGGTACAGGCCCGCCTCCGTGAGCCGTGCCGCCAGGTCGTCCGCGATGCGCGGCGTGAACTCCTTCATCGGCCGCAGCGCGCCGGGAGTGGGGATCAAGCGCTCCAACTGCTCGCCAGCCCGAACCCGCGGCACGTAGCGATAGGCGCCTTTGCCGTTCTCCACGCGCAGGATGAAGACGTCCCGGACATCATCGCCCAGGGAGTCCGCCACCTTGAGAGTCCCGCCCTGGTCCGGGGTCATCGTCAGCGGCAGCGGCGCTTCTCCCAGCCCGCGGTAGAAGATGAACCGCTCGTACTCCTCAGGACCCTGGCGAGGACGCGCCCGCACGTAGGCAGCATCAACGTCCCGCGCAAAGTCCCAGAGGGCGTCGGTCGCCGTTCGCGGCAAGCGGCCCGCAGCGGGCGCGTCCCCGGCTGGGAGCAGATCCACGTCCCAGGCGATCTTACCGTCCCGCAGCTCGGGCGCCGCGGTGCTGGCGAGGGACGGCTGGATCCGGCTGGCCTGCGGGTACCACTGGGTCCAGATCCCCTTGGGGAAGCCGACCTCCACGTTCACTCGCTGCGCCTGGTCCGTGTAGAAGTAGATGACCGGCGTCTCGCCCTTCATCATCACCGCGGGGATGCGGAGCTGATCCTTCCCCCGCGCGTGCACGAAGGAGGGTAGGGCGTGCTCCTCGTGATACATTCCGTCCAACGTCACCCCGTCCGCGCCCTGCATCACGAGGAACGTGCCCCACTCGTGGACCGTCAGGTCGGGCGCCGTCTTGGCGGCTCCCACGGCAGCGCTGAGGCCAACCGCCACTGCGCACAGGGTCATAGCCTTCCGCAACATCGCGAACCTCACTTTCGTGGACCGCCGGGAGAGCCGGCTGGTCGTCAATCTAAAAAGGGGTACGCGCGATGGGGCGGTGGCGTGACGGTGACGCCGCTTCGCGCGGTGTTCGGTGTCGAGTGTTGGGGGACTTCGGAGGCGCCACGTAACTTGAAGCGTGCCTCGCGATGACGGTTCTCTGGTCAACAAGCTACTAACGCCGCTCCTATGTGGCTTGCAACCAGCACGACAAACCTCGGGCTCCAATACAAGAGGTAGGTCAAGAGGTGCACCGCTCTGTCGAGGAAATTCCGAGAACGATGAACTCGGAACCCGCGAGCGCAGAGGCAGAGCCGGCGATCAGGAGCCAGGGACCGGCAGATCCGGGATCACGAACCGCTGCGGCTCGGGGTTGGCGGGGCGGCGGTGGAAGCGGAGCACGGCGCCCATAACCCGGCCGGCGGGCGGCACGGTGAAGTGGAACTCCCCGGTCACAAACGGCGGCATGTCCGACTCGGTCGCCGCGCGGGAGGGGACCCTCCGCATGAGGGCGGACAGCAGCGGCGCGGGCTGCCCCTTCTCCACGGTCAGCCAGCCGGACACGTCCAGCGTGGGATCGTAGAGGTCCGCCGTGCGAGAGGTGAGCGAGAGCACCAGGGCCTGCTCCGGCACCGGCCCCGCGGTGGGCTTGCGGAAGACGCGCGTGTCCGCCGGGATCGACTTCACCGTGAACTGCCCCTTGGGTGGCAGAGAGGGGGGCGTGTAGTCCTGGCGCTCGAACCGGCCGACCGTGATGGACCATCCCTTGCCGCTTCTAGGCTGTACGGGGGCGCTCAGCGGCAGCTCGGCGAGGTTCAACTCCAGGATGTCGTCGCCTTCCAGTCGGGGGAGGTTGGCGCGCAGTGTGACCTTGTGGGTGCCCTTCGGGGGGAGGCTGAACCCCAGTGTAAAGCGGAGCCGGCCGGCGTCCTCCGGGCTGGAGCCGCCGCGCAGCCAGCGGCAGGGCAGCGTGCGCTTCCCGGCGAGGAGCTCGAAGTCTTCCCGGAGCGGCTGGATCCGGCGCAGCCGCGCCGCGGGTGCGCCGGAGACGTCCACGGTCACGGTAATGAACCGCTCCCGGCCGCGGGAGAGGTCCACGCTCTGCGCGACCTCGGTGACGTCCAGCTTGATGCCACCCGACTGGCTCTGCGCCGCCGAGCCTCGGGCGTCCGCAGCCAGCAGGCACAGCGCGAGCAGGGCCACCGCTCGCCTCACGACTTCTCCCGCTCCGGGCCGGCTGCCGGCGCCACGATCACGTCGCGCCCGGTACGCTCGTCGTCCTCGATCCAGAACCCGGAGGTTACCGCGGGCGGGCTGACCGCGGGCTGGGAAGGGCTGGACGCCGGGTTGTGCGGCCGGGGGAACAGCGCCAGCACCAGCGCGGCGACGACGATGAGCCCAGCGCTCCAATCGATCACGCCGGGAGACACTCCCCACGGGAGCCGCCACGCCCGGCCGCGCTCGGACTGCTCCGCCTCGATAATACTGCGGGCGATCTGATCGCCGCTCGGGAGCGAGGCCTGGGACAGCGGCAGCGGGTCCCGGCGCAGGAGGGCGCCGATCTCCAAGGCCAGCGCCGCCTCGCGGGCACAGGCAGCACATTGGGACAGGTGCGCTTCCGCCTCGGTGGCTTCGGCTGCCGACAGCGCACCTTCGTGGAGGGCCGGCAGCAGTCCCTGGACGCGAGCACAGGCCGGGCTCCCGGTTTCCGGTCGGCTCAACACGACGCGTCCCTTCCTTCCCACCACTCTCGCAGGGAGCCCCGCAGCGCGTTCCGGGCGCGGTAGGCCCGGGCGCGGGCGGCCTGCTCCGTGCACCCCAACACTTGCGCCACCTGGGCGTAATCCATCTCCAGGTACTCCTTCAGCACCAGCGCGGAGCGCTGGTCTTCCGGCAGCCGCAGCAGGGCCTGCCGCACCTGCTCCTGCATCTCGTCTTCCTCGGGCGACCACCCTTCGGGATCGACGGCGGCCTGGCGCAGGAAGCGCTCCTGAATCCGCTTGAGCGCGCTCCGGCGCCGCATCTCGCCGATCGCCAGGTTCCGGGCGATAGCGAAGAGCCACGGCACGAACCCGGTGCCGGCACGATAGCGGGCGCGGCCGCGATAGACGCGTAGAAACGTCTCGCCGAGCAGGTCCTCGGCCAGGCTGCGATCCCCAACCAGGTGGTAGAGGAACCCGAAGAGCCGCACCTTATGGCGGTCGAACAGCGGCGCCAGCGCGGCGTTGTCGCCGGCCACGATGCGGCGCATCGCCTCGTCGTCCGGCGAAAGGGTTACGGCAGCATCCATCGTTAACTCGGATGTTCTCATGACATTTCGAGTACGCACGAGGGACAGCCCGCGTGACGCGGCACAACCGTCTTTCTATCAGAGGCCCGCTACGAGCCGGGGACTTACTGCCAACCCGGCCCCACGCCGGCCGGCGCCGCCTCCAGCTTCGGGTCCAGGACCACCGCAGCCGCATCGTCACCGCCCCCGATCAGCCGGGCCGCGGGCGTGTCCCCCCAGAAGTTGTTGGGTAGCGCCAGGGCGGGCCGCTCCTGCCCCGGGATCTTCAAGTACGTCACCGCGGCGACGCGACTGTTGACGAGGCTGTTCCGCTCGAACCGGAGCGGGTTCTCCGCATCCAGCGACACCACGTTCACCGCCTGCTGGCACTCTATCAGCTCGTTCTCGGTGACCTCGCCCCCGCCGCCGTCCACCACCACCCCGCGCCGGCACTTCAGAAACCGGTTGTGATGCACCCGCCCTTTGCCCCCGTGCCGCAGCGTCGCTCCGAGCACGCAATTCTCCAGGATACAGTAGGAGATCTCACCGGCGAACTGGTCCAGGTCCAGGTTGCCTGCGGCCTCGATGCGGCAGAACGAGAGCTCGCTCTCGGTACCGCTAAGGCGATTCGGAAGCGGGGAGAAGAAGATGCCCTTCCAACTGCCGGCCGGGTCGTCTTTGGCCGGGAGGAACCGGATCGGGTCCTTGACCGTGCCTTTGGCCACCAGTTGACCCCGCACGCGGATCACGGTCCCCGGCGCCACCCGTACGGTGACCCCCGGCTCGATGGTGAGCGTGCTGGTGGGGCCAACCATCAGGTCGCCGCTAAGGAGGTACGGCGAGTCGGCGGCCAGCAGGGTGAGGTCTTTCGTCAGGGTGCCGCCCAGGGGTCGATGGCGCTGGACGTCCGGAACGATCCGGGCCAGCGCTTCATCCCGCAGGCGGATCGCTTCCAGGAGCCACTGCGATTCGCCGCTCTCGATGGTGGCCGAGCGAGCGATCACCTCCAGCCGCCCGAGGTAGGCCTGGTTGCGGCCCCGGCCGTTCGTGCGGACGCGGAGGTAGAGTTCCCCGGTCGACTTGTCCAGCACCTGATCCAGGTTGGCGACCGGCGACACCCGGCGGGTAATCGACTCGGAGGCCGCGCCGAAGTACTTGAAGCCGTCCATCAGCGGGACCCAGGGGCCGCGCGGGCTGGCGGCCCAATCCACCGCGAAGTTGCCGGCCAGCTCGGCCGTGAGATCCGCATACCGCAGCTCATCGGGCAGCCGCAGGCGATAGATCACCACGCCGGTGGCATCGAGCAGCCGGGATTCCGCCACGAGGCTCTGCTGCCCGGCCCGGGTGACCAGGAGCTTCTTTTCGGCTTCCCCGCCGTCCGCGAGGATCGTGACCAGCGGCCCGGGGGCGGGCGGAGCGTTCACCACCTGCGGCAGCTTCAGCACGCTCAACACCAGGCGCACCGTCTGCCGCTCGTCGCGTGCGGGATCGATGTACACCTTCCGGACGATCTTCGCGCGCTCCCCCGGACCGTCCATCAAGAGCAGCACCGGCGCATTCTTCCGGGTGAGGCTGTGGCGCTTGAGAAACGGGGCCGCTTCGGCTCGCCCCGCGTGCATGGTGCGGACCGTGGCCTTGGCGGCGTGCGGCTCTACCGTCTTCCGGACCAGCGCTTCCAGGGCCACCTGGTCCGGCAGCTTGCCGTCGTAGAGGAACACCGCCGTCGTTTGAGCCTGGGCCCGGACGTTGACGGCAGCAAACAGGGAGAGCAGCGCGACGAGCAGCAGGACGCCGTGGCGAAAGCGGAAAGGCATGGACAACTCGATCAGGTGCGAAGCTCGACTTACGGAAAGATCCGTAGGAACCCCACGACAGCCCACTGGAGCACGCGTAGGGCCAGGATGGTGAGCAGCGGAGAGAAGTCGATGGGGGCCACCGGAATTCCCGCGCCCTTCAGTATCTGCCGTACCGGCGCGCAGATTAGCCGCGCGGCCAGCATTACGGTTTTGATGAACGGGTGGCGAGTCCAGGGGCCGCGAGTTACCTGGGACACCATGTGGAGGATGATGCCCACAACGATCACCAGCTCAACCGCCTGGAAGGCGAGTTTAACGACGAACGCGATCATGGGTTATTTCCTCCCCAGGGCCACCACTCGATCCCGCGAAGAGATCAACAGGGCACCATCAACAGAGACGAGGGTCAGCAGCCCGTCCGCCTCCCCCAATATATCCGAGGCGTCCAGAACCTCGATCTCTTTACCGTCCGCAGCCGAGTTCACCCGGATCTTCCCATCGATCGGCGTGTAGATCCGGTCGCCGCAAAGCGCCGCGAAGCCCACCGTCCCGCTCCGGGCCGCCTGCGGATCCAGGGTCCATTCTCGCGCGCCGTTCGAGAGGTTGATCGCCTGGATATGGTCGCCGCAGATGTAGGCGCGCTTGTCATCCACCGCGAAGAGCGAGCCCACGGTAGGCCGGCCCAGCGGCCCCTTCGGCGAGGACCAGAGCAGCTTTCCGGTGGCCGGGTCCAGCGCCACCACGTCCACCCCCCAGCGGGGAGCGAACACGATCGGGCCGTTCGCCGTCGCGATCAGGCTGATCGGCTCGTTGGTGAGGTTCGGAGTGCTATCGATCCCCGAGTTCCGGGTCCGCTTGCCCGGGTCATAATGGTAGACCAGCCGCACCTCACCGGTCAGGAGGTCAAGGGCGTTGAGCGTATAGAGCGAGCTCTCGATCCAGACGATGCCGTCCTTGATGGCGGCCGGTGATCCGTCCACGCTGCCGAGGGGGTCGCTGCCGCCGCCCAGGTAGGTGGACCAGAGCTGCTCGCCGGTTCCGGCATCCAGCGCCACCGCGTTGTACTCCGTGATGCCGCCTTTGTGCGTGGCAACCCCGGTGACCACGGTGTTCCCCTGTACCGCCGGGATGTTGTAGAAGATCCCGCTCGGCTCGCCCCCAGCCGTCTTGCGCCAGAGCGGCGCGCCGGTCCGGTTGTCCAGGGCCAGAATCGCGAAGTCGGCCGGCCACCGGCTGTCACCGGCGACCATCGGCATCCGGGTGACCAGAACGTGACCGTCTACGGCCGGAGCCGCCTGCACGGCGCGTCCGCTCCGGTAGGCGATCTTGCCGGCACGCGGGTCTGCGTTCTGCATCGGGATCTCATCCCGACTTAGCGAGAACGACTGCTGATCCCAGGCGGCCTTGCCATCCGAGAGCTTGATCGCGCTGATGTTCCGTGGGCCCTGCACCCACACCCGGTCGCCCACCACCGCGGGAAAGCTCAGGTAGCTGAAGCGGGCGCGCGTGTAGTTGGAGGAACTGATCACCACCAACTGCGGCGTGGGGCGCACCGTTTCGGCGGTGGTGGGCTGCGTGAACTCCCACAGCTTCTTGAGTCCGCCGGACAGCGCTGGACCCATGTTGCGGTCCCCGGCGTCTCCCCCGAACGAGGACCAGCGGCTGGACCCCGCCTTCGGGCGGGCACGGAACCCCTTGGCCACCTGATCCGCGGCGGCAGGCGCCGAGACGTCCTTCCCCGCCACCTTAACGGACTGCCCGCCGAACTCTTTGCGGACGCGGTCCAGTACGGATGACGCTTCAGCGGGCTTTCCGGCGGCATCCGCGGCAATCGCGTACCGGAGCAGCGTGCTGGCGCTCACCGCAGGCTCCTTCGCGAGCCGCTCGTAGGCGACGCGAGCCCACTCGGAGCGGCCTTCGTCCAGGGCCCGATCCGCGCTCCACTTGAGGGCCTGGGGACCGTAGGACGTGAACCGGTAGCGGGAGTAGATACCCCGCATCGCCGCGGCATCGCCTTCCGCCAGCGCTTTGTCGTACTCCTTGCGGGCCTGGTTGTCGTAGACCGCGCGGTACTTCTGGCGCACACCTGCGGGCTGCGCCGCCAGTAGTTGGTGGCAGAAGTAGCGCACCCCCACCAGGAACTCGTCGTCCCGCGCCATCACCAGGTCGCGGTCGTCATCCACGAGCTGCTGGTAGATGGTGAGCCAATCGTCCCACATCTTCTGCGCGGCCAGCCGCTCTAGCCGCTCCACCTGCTGCTTCAAGCGCGTGTTGGTGGAGAAGCTGGCCACGAACTCGGAAGTCCGAGGCTGCTGCTGCGCGCCCACCGGCCGGGGCGGCGCCAGGGTCACCGCGCTGGCGCAGCAAGCGCAGAGTGCCGCGAACAGCGGAGCGACGGGTCGCCGGCGGGCGGTCAGTGGGTTCATCAGCGCAGGCCCTCTATTCAAAGAACTCCGACACCTTACAGCTAAAACCGGACAGGACCTCGCCGCCGTCCAGAGTCTCCTCGGCTCCGAGGATCCGGATCCCATTCGGCGCGGTCAGCACCATCACCAGCTCTTCGTGCGGATCCACGATCCACACCAGCCTCGCCCTGGCGGCCAGGTACTCCAGACCCTTCCGAGCTACGGCAGTCGCGGTCGGACCGTCCCCGACCAACTCGACAGCCAGGTCCGGCGCACCCTCCAGCCAGCCTTCCACACCCCGACCCGCCGGTCGCCGCTCCGCGCGGATCACCGCCACGTCCGGCCCGCGGAGCGTTGGAGGATCATGCCGAAGCTTCATCCCCGGGTTCCCAAGCGCCACCGTCCAGCCCGGATGGCTACGGGCATAGATTTGCAACGCCACCCCGACTGCTACCGCGACCTCGCCATCCCGCCAGGACCGCGGCCCCACCGCCGTCCACTTTCCGTTCACGAGCTCGCCCGGAAACTCGTCCGGATCGAGGAGGGCGGCTTCCTCAAAAGTCATGAGCTAATCCTAGCGCCTTTAGACCCCGCAGGCAGTTGCGCTACCCGAGGAACTTCGTGCGCTCCCCCTCACCCCTCACCCCTCACCCCTCACCCCTCACCCCTCACCCCTCACCTACAGTAGCCCCTTCCGCTTCCGGAGAATCCACTCGCCCACCAGCAGCAGCGTGAACAGGATCAGCGGGAGCGGCGCGTCCCAGAGCTCGTGCTCGATCCGGGTGCTCACTTCCTGGGCGCGGTCCGGGATCAGGCCGGCCAGGCCGGCGTACTGGCTCCAGAGCAGGTACTTCCCACCGGAGAGCGCGGCTACACGCTTCAGGAGCGCCTCGTTCTGCTGCGGCTCGTCCAGCTCCAGGCTGGAGGCTTCCACCACCACGTTGGTGGTCGACTCCGCGCGCTGCCCGTTCGGACCCATCAGCAGCGCTTTGTAGGCGCCGGCGCGGGACGGCAGCCACTCTCCGGAATAGACACCCGCGGCGCCCGGCACCGGGTCCAGCTTCACCGGGAACCGCTGCCCGTCCGTGCGCTGCATCTCGCTGATCACTTCTTTGACCCGCACCGGGTGGAAGTTCGGCGTCAGCAAGCGGGCCCGCAGCACCACCTTCTCCCCCAGGGAGTAGGTGGACCGGTCCGCGGTGAGCCGCACGAACCGGTTTGCGCCCGGCAGCTCGTGGGGCGTGAGGGAGCGCACAATCTGGCCCCAGAACCGGTAGAAGTACTTGTCCCCCACGCGGTAGCGCCACTGCCAGGTGCTGTCCACCATCGTCATGAAGGAGGTGCCTTCACCGGCCTGCTGCACGGCCAGGAGGGGAATCTTACCGTCCGTCCCCATCTGGCTGGGATGCTGCGCCAGCACCGTGGCGCCAGGCTTGGCGCGGTCCGCCACGCCGCACCAGTACATCCCGGGCAGCGCGTGCCACAGGTTGCGGTTGCGGTCCACGTCTGGCAGCAGGAACATCATCGGGTTGCGCGCGCCGGCGTCGGTCAGCTCGAGCTGGAACGGCTCGGTGAACAGCAGTTCCCGGCGGGTAGCGGGCACCGGGATCGGCCAGACCTCTTCGAGGTCGGTGTTCCGGTACTGCCATGGCAGGAAGAGCTCCCCGGCCATCGTGATGAGGCTGCCGCCGCGCTCTTCCACAAAGCCGCGGATGTTCTTCATGTCCGCGGCGCTGAAGAAGTCCCGCGGCACGTCGCCGAGGATGATGATGTCGTAGTTGAACAGCGCCTTCCGGTCGCGCGGGAAGCCGTAGATCGGCTGGTTCCCCTCGCCGCCCAGCGTGGGGTCCGACTCCACCAGGATGCAGGAGAAGAGGGTGGTCTTATCCCGCAGGATCGCGTTCTTGAGGTAGCGGTACTCCCAGCGCGGGTAGCCCTCCACGTACAGGATTCGCAGCTTCTTGTCCACCACCCGGATCGGCCACGACTTCTGGTTGTTGGAGAGCGTGATCTCACCGCCCTGGCCCGGGATGGAGACGGAGAGCGTCTTCGCGCCCGCGGTGTCCGGCGTGAACGAGAGGTTCAGCTCCTGCTTCTGGCCTTCTTTCGCCAGCGGCACGTTCTGCCGCGCCAGGACACGGTCGTCGATCTTCAGCGTCACCGGCACGCTGGTGCCGCCGTAGCCGCGGTTCCGGATGCTGATGGAGACCACCACCTCGTCGCCCTTGCGGACCACTTCATCCGCGAGGAGGCTGGTGACGGCCACGTCCCGCGGCGGGGTCGGATCGCCGAAGCCGACGCTGTAGATCGGCGCCTGGATCTCCGCCGCGCGCCGGGCGGCCAGGGCCGGGTCTTCCCCCATGTTCTGCCCGCCGTCCGAGAACAGCACCATCGCCGCCAGCGGCTGGCCGGCCGTGTCTTCCAGCACGTGGTCGATCGCGTTGCCGATGCGGGTCTGCTCGGCGGCCGGTTTGCCTACGGAAAGGGGGAGCCGCTCCAGCCCGGTCTGACCTTTGGGCGCAGCGGGCTTCTTAGCCGCGGACTTCGCATCCCCGGCAGCCACGTCTTTGCCGGCCGTGTCCGCGCCGAAGCGGTAGACCCGTACCGAGTGCTTGTCCACGAGCTCGCGAAGCATCGCCGCGTCGTTCTTGTTTACCAGCCGGCTCAGCACCTCGGCGCGGGTCTGCTTCGTGGCGTTCGGGTTCCCGAGCGCCTGGATCAGGTCCGCCTTCCGCTTGCTGTCCTGCCAGCGATCGGTGAGCGCCATGCTGCGCGACTCATCGATCAGCAGCGCGACGATGGACGGGGTGCGCTCCACGCGTTGACTGCGGAGCATCGGCTGCCAGATCAGCAGCACCAGGATGGTGATCGCCGCGAGGCGCAGCGTTACCATCAGCGCCTTCCAGAACCAGGAAGGGCGGCTGCCGTCCCGCGCGTAGAACAGGAGCACCCAGGCTACCAGGCCGAGGCCGGCGGCTACCGTGATGGCGAGCGGCGTGGGCTGCACGAAGAACAGGCGGTCCAGACGCAGCGTGTCCTGGCCGGGATCGATGCCGAG
>JAJFMS010000547.1 GCA_020696885.1 Armatimonadota bacterium
CACCGGGAGCGCTACCTGGCCATCGGCAACTGGCTGAAGAAGCACGGCGACAGCGTCTACGGCACCCGCGGCGGACCGGTGCAGCCGCAGCCCTGGGGCGTCACCACCGCCCGCGGGAGCCGGGTGTACGTCCACGTGCTCAACTGGCCGGCGGACAACCAGCTCGCCTTGCCGGGCTTCTCCGCCACCGTGCGCGCCGCCCGCACCTTCACCGGCCGGCGGCTCACCGTGCGACAGTCCGGCCCGGACACCCGTATCGAGCTCCCCGCCGGCCTCAAGGACCCGATCGACACGATCCTCGTCCTCGACGTGAAGGGTGACGCCCGGCGCGACTGAGCGCGAACGGGGGAACTGCACGTCTCATTGGTCCGACGCAGCCCCTCGCAAGTTTGACAGGGTCCCGCGATCCAGCGGGCGTGGCAACCGGCCGTGACCCAGGCTGCCCGTCCATAGCCATTCTCGGACCTGGTCATCCTGACCAAAGGGAAGGATCTCGCCCCCGTGCGTGACTCTGCACCCGGTGCACCGACGCACGCATCGGCGTTCCGAGCCCGGTAGGAGATGCTTCGCAGTGGACACCTACCCCGCCCAAGGTCTGACACCGGCTCAGCATGACTTCTTGGCCGGAGGGGGATGGTCGGCGGAGTGGCGCACCGCGACGAACGGATGCCGGGGCGGGGCGCGCAGAGCGGGCATCAGCCACCTCGCGTGATCCAGTCCGCCAGGAACCCCGCCACCGCTTCCGCCGCCAGGCTGGTGTTTCGACCCAACCGGATGAGCCCGGGAATGGCGCCTGGATTCATCATCGCCGCCAGCGCCACGCGGGAGGTAGGGAGATCACCATCCGCGCTCCGGAGGCGGTTGAAGTCGAGTGGCAGCGACTCGGCCGCCGTGTCGGACACTGCCCGCACCGCAGCCCAGGGGATACCGTGCGCTATCGCCACGCGGGCCACGGCGGCGGTCTCCATCTCGACGACCAGCGGTGTTCGGTGTTCGGTGTTCGGTGTTCGGTGTTCGGGGGAGACGGGTGTGGCAATCGCCGCTGCGCGCTTATCTTCGGCGGTGACGAGGACGTGGGGGAGGGAGAGGAGGGGGCCGGTGCGATAGCGGGCGTCGGGGAGCGCGGGGACTACCGGCGGGAGGAGGAGCCGTCCGTCCGAGAGGATCGCGTCGCCGATGACAAGATCCGCGACGGCTAGCTCTGGGGAGAGGGCGCCGGCGACTCCGGCCATTACCAGCAGGTCCGGCTTCCAGCCGCGGAGCACCGCTTCCGCGGCGGCGGCGGCACGCTTTGGCCCCATGCCGCCGGCGAGGCAGAGCACCTCCCGGTCCCCCAGGCGCCCATGCCGGAACGGCAGCGGCAGGCTGGGGCGAGACGTGAGCGCCGGGGTGATGCGGCGAGCAAACGGCCCCAGCTCCTGCGACACGGCGAAGAGGACGACTACGCGCTCCAACACGGCGTGAGTAAGCATCCTCTAGACGTCAGCCAAACGGATCCAGCCTCTCGTGGACGAGCACCGTCTCCAAGTACGTTAGAGAGGACCCTTACGCCAGGACCGGCAGCTCCACGCCGTTCTGGTCCCAGGTCATGATCCGCTTCTTCACTGCTTCCACGATCTCCGGCGGAGTGGAGAGGCCGGAGGCGATCCCTACTTCCGACACGCCGTCGAACGCCTTGGGGTCCAGCTCGTCCGCGTTCTCCACGTGGATCGTGTTGTGGTTGTACTTGTGGCAGAGGTGCTTCAGCTCGATGGTGTTGGCGCTGGAGCGGCTGCCCACCACCACCATCACGTCCACGCGCTCGGCCAGCTCCACGGCGTCCATCTGGCGGTTGCGCACCGGGCGGCAGATCGTGTTGATGACCTGCACTTCCTTGGCCATCGTGATCAGCTCATTCACGATGGTGGAACAGAGCTCGAAAGAGTGCGTGGTCTGGAAGATGACCCCCACCTTCCGCAGCAGGCGCTTGTCCAGCTTCGCGGCGCGGAGCTCTTCCACGCTGTCCACGACCACCGCCTGGTTCTCCAGGTTGCCCATCACGCCCTTGATCTCGGCGTGGTTGCGGTCCCCGATGATGATCACGGTGCAGCCGCGGCGCTCCAGCTCCCGGGCCGCGTCCTGCGCCTGGGTCACGATCGGGCAGGTGGCATCCACAATGTTGAGGCCGCGCGCGCTGGCCGCCTGGATCTCCGTTTGCGGGAGGCCGTGCGCGCGGATCACCATGGTGCCGCCCTTCACCTCGTCCAGGGCGTTCTTCTTCACCAGGCCGCGGGCTTCCAGCTCGGAGGTCACCGCGCGGTTGTGCACCACGTCGCCCAGGATGGAGACGTCGTTATACTCGGCCAGCGCCTGCCGGGTCATGTTGATCGCGCGCTTCACACCGAAGCAGAAGCCGACTTCCTTCGCCAGGTAAACTCTCATGGTTCAACTCCACCCTTGCGGCGCGTGCGACGTGGGACGTGCACCACGCAATACGGATCAAGCGCTGTTTCGCGCTCCCAGCCCTGGAACCGGCTTCTTGACGTAGCCGTGGTCGCAGAACCAGTGGATCGCGCGGCCCAGCGCCTCTTCCACCGGCGTCTGCGGCAGCCCGAGCTCCTGGACTGCCTTGCCGGCATCGAAAAACATGATCTTGCCCGCCATCCGCACGCCTTCGACGGGGACCCCGGGCTCTCGCCCCAGCAGGGTGCCGGAGAAGAACTGATTGATGTGGGCGATACCAAGCGCGAAGCCGTAGGGAATCTTACCACGAGGAGCGGTCTTCCCGGTCAGGCTCGCGAGGGTTTCCAGGATCTCCCGCAGCGCCATGTTGCGGTTGCCCAGGATGTACTTCTCCCCCACCCGCCCCTTCTCAGCGGCCAGGATGTGGCCCTCGGCCACGTCGTCCACGTCGATCAGGTTCAGGCCGGTGTCCAGGTAGGCCGGCATCTGGTCGTTGAGGAACCGGGTGATGATGCGTCCGGTCTCGGTCGGCTTGATGTCGTTCGGGCCTACCGGCGTGCTGGGATTCACGATCACCACCGGCACGCCCCGCTTTGCCGCGGCCAACGCTTCCTGCTCCGCCAGGAACTTGGAGCGCTTGTAGTGCCCGATCATGTCTTCCAGCGTCACCGGGGTCGTTTCCGTCCCCGAGCCGCCACCCTTCGGAATCCCCAGCGCGCCGACGCTGCTGCAGTAGACGATCCGCTCGCACCCTGCGCGCTCCGCCGCCTCGAGGAGGATTCGCGTGCCGTCCACGTTGTTCTGGTACAGCTCCTTCGGGTTCCGGCTCCAGAGGCGATAGTCCGCGGCGACGTGGTAGACCACCCGGCAGCCCCGAACCGCCTCCACCATCGAGGCGGTGTCCTGCAGGTTCCCGGTGACCCGCTCCACCGGCAGGCCTTCCAGGTTTCCCGGCGGGCTCGTCTTCCGGACCAGGCAGCGCACCGTCTCCCCGCGCGCTACCAGCTTACGGACCAACCGGCTGCCGACAAACCCGGTACCACCTGTTACCAGCACTGCCATTGGAATAGCTCTGATCTAGACACAGAGGGACGCAGATTGGGACAGATAAAAAGACACAGAGGGGCGGGCGGCGAGAAAACCCCAGGCGAGCGCAGCTTTCTTACTTGGCAAAACGCCGAACCTAGATGGGACGCGAAGTCGACAGATGCGTCCCCCATCGGTCCCTATTCTGTGTCTATCTGTCTCAATCTGCGTCCTTCTGTGTCAAACTTCCGCTTGGCGATCAGCCCAGGAGGTTCCAGGCGGCCAAACGCATCAGCTCTTTGGGGCTCTTCACCGCCACGCGGACTGCGGAGGCCTCGAAGCCGGAGTGCATCTTGCAGTTCTTGCAGCGCACGTCCTTGCGGCTCTCCCAGTACTCCCAGTTGACGCCGTTCCAGAACTCTTCCCACTCCTCGTAGTACTTCTGACCGATGAGGTAGCAGGGGCCTTTCCAGCCCATCGGGGTGTAGGTCACCGTGCTCCAGGGAGAGCAGGGCAGCTCTCGCATCCCGGCCGCGAACTCGAGGAAGATCGGGGTGGAGTGGAGGCGGTACTGGTGGCTCAGCTCCAGCACGCGGCGGAACTTCTCTTCCGTCTCGCTCTGGTTGAGGAACATCTCGCGGTCCAGGATCGATTCGTACTCGTAGCC
>JAJFMS010000548.1 GCA_020696885.1 Armatimonadota bacterium
TGTAGGGCGTGCCGGTTTCGAAGTCGTGCACCACCAGGTGCCGCTGGCTAAAGGTGCCGCGGCCCACGTCCTGTCCGGTCAACCGGATCGGGGAGCCGTCCGCGAGGATCGCGGCGAAGGCCAGCGCTTCGGCGTGAGCCCACTCCACCTTCGGCGTGTCTGCGCCGTCCTGTCCGTTGGCCGGCGCGTCCGCCGAAGGGGCCTTGAAGGCCGCGCGGCGAGCCGCGAACGGCTTCTCCAGCTTGGGATGGAGGTGGAAGTCACCGGGGATGTCGTACAGCTCGCGGTTGAGCTGGGCCATCACGTCCGGCGGCACGGCGGTGAAGATCTGCGTGGCGATCCCGGCGTTCCCGATGCCGCCCGTGGCGCCGCCGGCTTCCATCCCCGAGCTGATGGAGCTGTCGACCTCCTCGGCGGCCTTCTCGTCGACCAGCATCTTGCGGATCGCCTGGAGGCGGTCCACCGCGGACTGGAGCATCGCGTCCGCGTCTTCTTTGCTGATCTTGCCACGCTTGATGAGCTCCCGCGCCCAGCGGTCCCGCACGGTGGGGTGCTCGGCGATCACCGAGTACATCCGCGGCTGGGTGAACGAGGGCTCGTCGCCTTCGTTGTGCCCGCGCCGGCGGTAGCCGATGAGGTCGATCAGCACGTCCCGGTGGAACTGCTCCCGGTAGGCCTGCGCCAGCCGCCCGGCCGCCACGCACGCCTCCGGATCGTCCGCGTTGACGTGGATGATCGGGATCTCGAACCCCTTGGCGAGGTCGCTGGAGTAGAGGGTGGAGCGCGCCTCGCGCGGGCCGGTGGTGAACCCGAGCTGGTTGTTGGCGATGATGTGCACGGTGCCGCCGGTGGTGTAGCCGGGGAGGCGGGAGAGGTTAAGCGTCTCCGCCACTACGCCCTGCCCGGGGAACGCCGCGTCTCCGTGGATGAGCAGCGCCATGGACGCGCAGTGGTCCTGCACCGCCGGCCCGGGACGCCGCCGGTCTTCGTCGCAGGCCCGCGCCATGCCGACCACCACCGGGTTGATCCACTCCAGGTGGCTGGGGTTCGGCGCCAGGTTGACGATCATCTCCACCTGCTTGCCGTTGCGCACCGCGCGCCGGGCGCCCATGTGGTACTTGACGTCTCCGGTCCACCCTTCGCCGCCGCCGCCCATGGAGACCACGCCTTCGCGGCGGAACCGGCCCATGAACTCGGCGATGATCTGGTCGTACGGCTTGCCCAGCGTGTGGGTGAGCACGTTGAGGCGGCCGCGGTGGGCCATTCCGAGGAAGAGGGAGCGGGTGCCGGTTTCCGCGGCGTCGCCGATGATCTCGTCCAGCATCGGGATCATCATCCCCAGCCCCTCGAGGGAGAAGCGGGTCTGTCCCGGGAAGGCGAGCTGGAGGAACCGCTCGAAGGAGCCCACGTCCGTGAGGCGCTGGAGCAGCTTGAGCTCGTCGATCGGGTCATTCGGCGGGCAGAACCGCCCGCACTCCACCGCCTCGTGCAGCCAGGAGCGCTCCGCGGCGTTGGAGACGTGCTCGAAGTCGTACCCGATGGTGCTCTGATAGATCCCGCGCAGCTTCTGGATCGCCTCGAGCGCGTTGGCGGCGCCCTGGCAGGACGGGCCGCCCACGATGCTGGCGGGGAGCTGCGCCAGATCTTCCTCGCGGATTCCGTGCATCTCCGGACGCAGTGCCGCATCCCCGGGCGGCTCGCTGCCGAGCGGGTCCAGGTGAGCGGCACGATGGCCGTACGCGCGGATCGCCATCGCCAGCGCCACGCCGCCGGCCACCAGCTCCGCGTTGGCGCACTGAACCGTGCCCGGAGTGGCAGAGGTGGAGGCGGGAGGAGTGGCGGAGGAGCCGGTGGTGACTACCGGCGACGCCTCAGCATCCGCGGGCGGCGCCCCCTGCTGCTCGAAGAACCGGCGCGTCTCATCCGGAACGGAAGCCGGATCGGTGAGGTAGCGCTCGTACAGGTCTTGAAGGAAGGCGGCGTTAGGCCCCGTGAAGGCGCGCCACCCGGTATCGGTCCGTCCGACCATTTGGCAGTCTCTAATTCAAAGGTTCTCTATATGTTAGCACGCGGGGAGGGCCGGGGGTCCTCCCGGAGACGCAGTGCCGCGAACCTATAATACACCCTTCAGCCGCCAGCAACCACCGGAGGCGCTTCGCGGTGTTCAGGTGTTCAGGTGTTCGGGTGTTCAGCGATCATGGGCCGATGGCCCACCCCCAGTGATGAAAACGTAAGCACTGTGGCATAGCGGGGGTTCGACGCCGCTCGGGACGGCAATCTCACCGCGGGACGATGCTGGCATTCACTGTAGCCGGCGTGTCGCCAGACCGCCGGTGTCCTCGACATTCGTGAACCCTCCCGCTACTCCGCACCCGGTGCTGGCACAAGCGTGGCGGGTGCGACGCCGGTTGGAATGAGCACCCAGCACGGTATTTTCACAGCAGGTGTTCAGGTAGGGTGTGACCTCGGCCGCACCGGTCTGCGCCCAGAATCGTTCTCTTTCTCATTCTCTTACTCTTTCTCGACCCCCAGGCGCTCTCCCCCTCCCTGAAATCGCAACGCCTCGGACCGCACCCGTCCAGAGAATTCACCGTTAGGAGAGAGCAGGAAGTCCGATCCACCTCTCTAGATGGATCACCGCGCTCCGGTTGGGGAGCGGCGGAGCGGGGACAGCGAAAGGCGAGGGTGCGATGTCACAGGCGGCAACGATCCCGGCGGCCGGTTTGCAGGGTCAGGGAGAGTGGGTGTACAATAGGTGGCTAGGCCGCTGGCGCAGGCTCACGGCCACCCCGTCCGCTCCGGACGAAGCGCAGGCCGAGGCAGGTACGCACTCGATGCCCTTTGACGATACAGACGTAACGCTGGTGGAGCGCGTGAAAGCGGGCGATGTCCGCGCGTTCGAGATGCTGCACCGGCGTTATTACACGCGGATCTACCGGTTCGCGTTCATGCGTCTGGGCAACGCCGAAGACGCGGCCGACGTGGCCTCCAACGCGTTTTGCAGCGCGCTCCGGAAACTGCACACCTTCCAGTTCCGCCGTACGGACTCGCTCTACCCGTGGCTGCACCGCATCGCCAGCAACCTGGTGGTGGACATGGTGCGCACCCAGCCGGCCGGTGGGATGCTCTCCCTGGATGCCCAGGCTGCTGAGGAGCTGGACTCGTTCCTGGAGTACCTCCCGGCGGACGGTCCTTCCCCGCAAGACCTGGTGGAGCGGCAAGAGCTCCAGGCGGTGGTGCGGCAGGCGATCGAGAAGCTGCCCGCGGACCAGGCCCGCGCGATCGATCTGCGTTTTCTGGGGGATCTGTCGATAAGGGAGATAGCGCAGGCGCTGGACCGCTCCGAAGGGGCGGTCAAGAGCTTGCTTCACCGGGCGCTGGTGACCCTGCGCCAGCACTTGAAGTCCAGCGTGGTGGTGGGGCACAACTCGTGCGCCGGCGCCACTTCTCTGCCCCAGGGTAAGGCAGAGAGCCATGTCCCGGAGGTCATCCATGTTCGTCCAAGAGACTCGTGAGCGCGAGAACTGGCTCGGTCCGGCCGTCGAGCGCGAGGGCGGGGACGCCAGGGAGGCGGAGCAACTGCTGGCCACGGCCGCGGTAATCCGGGGGGTGGCCCAGGCGATTCCGGTACCGGAAGACGCGGAGGAGCTCTCGCGGGCTCGGGCGGTGGCCTTGCTGCAGGAGATGAGCCTTAGCCGCAGCCAGCCCACCCAGGTGCAGGCGCCGTGGTACCTCCGGCTCGGCCATTTTATGCGGTACGTGTTTACTCTCGGCCGACGTCGTTAAGACTGTTCTTATGCCGATAGCTGTAGGCGTCTCGTTCAAAACTGCCGGCCGGGTCTACTCGTTCGACCCGGATGGGCTCGAGCTGAAGATCAACGACCGCGTGATCACGGAAACCTCGCGGGGGATCGAGGTCGGACGCGTCAAGCACGCGGCGCGGGACGTCGCCGAGGACCAGATGGTCCTCCCGCTGAAACGGGTGCTCCGCCTGGCCACGGACGCGGACCTGGCCCAGGTGGAGGCCAACGACCGGAAGGCTGAGGAAGCGCTCGTCTTCTGCCGGGAGCGGGTGGCGGCGCGCAGCCTGCCGATGAAGCTGATGCGCGCCGAGTACCAGTTCGACCGCAC
>JAJFMS010000549.1 GCA_020696885.1 Armatimonadota bacterium
CAGGCGCGAAAGGACGCGAAAAGGGAGAGGGGGAAACTGGACAGGATTAACGGGATTTACAGGATCGGGAAGGCTACGGATCGTACACTGCCGCTTCGCTTATCCAACCAACCCCATCATCCTGTCCATCCTGTAGATCCTGTCCAAGACTTCCCCCTTTCCCCTCCCGCGTCCTTTCGCCGGTTTCGCGAGCTTGCCCGTATGGGGCAACTCCCCTTCCTTTCCGCATGATTCCGCGCCTGCCCTCGGCTGACGTTGCCGGGGTGTTCCGCGAGCAATGCCGAGAGGCGGCAGGCGTTCCGGTTCCCGGGCGCGAACCGCGTGGTATGCCTACGATTACTCGCTTCCATACTCAAGACGCGCGCTTCCCCCTTCGGCCCGGCGAGGGGGTGGACGCGGTTCACTCCGCGCCGGTGTACTCCTATGCCGTCACGCTGCTGGAGACGGACGGCCCCCACCGGGGCACCGGCCTCGCCTTTACGCTAGGAGGTGGGAACGACCTGGTCTGCCGGGCGATCGAGACGCTGGCGGAGTCGCTGGTCGGCCGCGACCTCGAAGAGCTAATGGCGGAGTTCGGCGCGGTGCAGCGGGCGCTGGCGGAGCACCCGCAGCTCCGGTGGCTCGGGCCGCACAAAGGCGTGGTCCACCTGGCGCTCTCGTCCCTCACCAACGCCTGCTTCGACCTGTGGGCGAAGAGCCGCGGCGTGCCGCTCTGGCGCCTGCTGCTGGACCTCCGCCCGGAGCAGGTGGTGGCGCTGCTGGACCTCTCCTACCTGGAGGACGTCTTACCGCCGGAAACTGCGCTCGCGATCCTGCGCGACCACCAGTCCACCCGCGCGAGCCGCGAGGGGGTGATCCGGGAGGGGTATCCGGGCTACGACACCTCGATCGGCTGGTTCCAGTACCCGGACCACGAGATCCGGGACAACGCGCGCCGTGCGGTGGAAGCCGGGTTCACCGCGATGAAGTTGAAGGTCGGCTCCGCGGACCCGGAGCGGGACATCCGCCGCGCCTGCCTGGTGCGGGAGACGGTGGGTCCGGACGTGCGGATCATGCTGGACGCGAACCAGGCGTGGCCGCTGCCGAAGGCGATCCGCACCTGCCTGGCGCTGGGGGAGATGAACCCGTTCTGGGTGGAGGAGCCGACCCATCCGGACGACGTGCTGGCGCACCAGACGCTGGCCCGTGCCATCGCGCCGATCCCGGTGGCGCTGGGGGAGCACGTGCCGAACCGGGTGCTGTTCAAGAACTTCATCCAGGCGAATGCCGCAAGGTACATCCAGGTGGACGCGGTCCGCGTGGCGGGTGTCAGCGAGTTCCTCGCTG
The DNA here is from genome assembly GCA_020696885.1 of Armatimonadota bacterium. The sequence continues at coordinate 1,327 of JAJFMS010000549.1, forward strand.
TCAGCCTGCTCGCGCGGCAGCAAGGGCTGACGGTGGTGCCGCACGTGGGGGACATGGGGCAGATCCACCAGCACCTGGTGCTGTTCAACCACGTGGCGCTGGGGCTGGACCGGCTGTTCCTGGAGTACATTCCGCACCTGCGGGAGCACTTCGTCCATCCGGCTGTGGTGCAAGACGGCATCTACGAGACGCCGCAGGAGCCGGGGAGCAGCTCCGACCTGACGCCCTGAGAGGCGCAGTTGAAACCAGGAAGTGCTACCGGCCGGTTGACAGGAGTCCCACTGTCAGGCGGGCGAGCGAGCGTCCTGCGCTTGCCCTACTAAAGGCCGGCCTGACAGCCGGACTCCTGTCAAACGGGCGTTGGGTGGGCAAAGGGACGGGAGCGGATTTCATCCGTCGCGGGTGCCCCGGCAACCGCTCGGTGACCGGTGCCGTCAGCCCCGGAGCGACTATTTGCCCGAAGCTAGCCGCTTCTCGATCGGCGCCAGGGAGCCCGGGAAGTACCCCGCGATGGTCTCGGTGCTGCCGTCCCGGCCGTAGAAAACGGTGTGCGGGATGGAACTGACGCCGTAGAGCCCGAAGACCGTGGATGCGTTGGCAATGAGCGTGATCGGGGCCTTCGTTAGCGCCGGATCCTTGTCGACCAAGTCCGTCGCTTCTTCGGTGAGCAGCACGATCTCGAGCTCGGGGTACTTCTTCTTGAGCTCCAGGAGGTGGGGAAACTCCTGGGCGCATGGGCTGCACCAGGTGGCAAAGAAGCTCAGCAGCACGGGGCCCTTGCTGCGGTGATCCGAGAGGCTCCACGCCTCGCCCTTGACGGTGGTGGCCGAGAAGTCCTTGCTGCCGCCCGCATCCGGAGCAATGGCGCGGAAGCCCTCGTAGAGCGCCGTGATGCAATGCACGATCAGCAGCGCCAGCAGAATTCGCTTCACCACCAAGCCCTGGTGTGCACGGCGGGCCGCGCTCGAGACAGTTTCACTAGACATCACCTTCGTTTTACCATCAGACGCAAGAAAGGGCGAGGCCTGGCCTCGCCCTTTCGCGTTTCCCTTGCCGGCGCTGGCTACGCCGCGGAGTCGGGCGCGGGTCGGCGGGTCTTCTTGACCCCCTTGTTGCGCGCCGCGATCTCCGAGTAGAACTTCAGGCCGTATTTCTTCACGACGGCTCGCGACCCTTTTCGGCCGATCTCCGCCATGTGCTCTTTGCCGTATTTGTCGACGACCGCCCGGCCGCCGCGACTCGCCTGCGCCGGTGCTTCGCCTTCTTGATGGCCCGCGGGCAATTCGCCCCCCGCGGAGCTGTTCGTCTTTCCGATTGAGGACAAAACCACTCCCTCCGTACTCGCGCGCCTGTCACCCCGGTGGCACGAACCGAGACGGGGCTCGCTGCCCCGTTCGGCTCAGGCGCAGTCCCCTAACTATAACGAGCGGAGTGGGACTGCCCCAGCCGGATCAGCATACTTTAAGGCTGAGACTTTCAAGAGTTCCGCTCCAGCACCGCCCGGTAGACGTCCACCGTGTCCCGCGCGGTGCGGTCCCAGGTGAAGCCCGCCGCCCGCCGGGGTCCGGCCGCCGCGAGTGCGGCCCGGCGGGAGTCGTCGTGCAGGAGCGAGAGCATCGCCTGCGCGAGGCCTTCCACGTCGAGGGGGTCGAGGGTGACGGCCGCGTCCCCGACCACTTCGGGGAGCGAGGAGGTGTTGCTGGTGATCACCGGCGTGCCGCAGGCCATCGCCTCCAGCGGCGGCAGACCGAAGCCTTCGTAGAGGCTGGGGTAGACGAAGAGGTCCGCGCCCGCGTAGAGCGCAGGCAGGTCCGCGTCCGGCACGTAGCCGGTGAAGATCGGCTCCCGCCCCGGCTGCGCCTCCGCGATCGCCTTCTGCAGCGCCTCGCCGGCCCACCCTTCTTTCCCCACCAGCACCAGGCGGTGGGGGATGCTGTGGGCGATGCGGTTGTAGGCCCGCACCAGGCGGGGCAGGTTCTTACGCGGCTGCAGCACGCCCACGGAGAGGAGGTAGGGGCCGGGCACCCGCAGCCGCTGCCGCACGGCCCGGCGCGCCTGGTCCGGGTCCATCGGCTGATAGATCGGGTCCGCGGCGTAGGGCGTCACCGTGATCCGCTCCGGCTCGATGTCGTACAGCTCGGTCAGGTCGCGGCGGGTTGCCTCGCTGCCGGTGATCACCGCGGCGGCGTTCCGAGCCGCCATCGGAATCAACCAGTTCAGCAGGAGCCGGTGCTTGAGCGGGAACAGCTCCGGGAACCGCCGGAACGCGATGTCATGAATCGTGGTGACGATCGGCACCGGGGAGGAGGGCGGGATGATGTACTGGACGTGCGCCAGCTCGATCTCCCGCCGGGAGAGGTCTCGCGGGAAGACCAGCGGTGTCCAGGTCCAGCGGGGAGAGGCGGGGAGTAAGACCGGGTGGAAACGCGGAGAGCCGACCTCCGTCAGGGTGGTCGGCTCCCACGTGTATAGGTAGTACTCGTTGTCCACGTCCGTGCGGGCTAGCGCACGAAGCAGGTTCAACGCGTAGGTACGATCCCCGGTCTTGGGGGCCGTCACCGTGCGGCAGTCGAGGCCGATTCGCATTCGAAGTGGTCGAACTACCGCGAGGCCCGGCGGGGTCTACGGGTCGAAGTCGATCCGCTTCGCGAGCTGGGTAGCCGTGAAGATCACCTTCACCGGCACGTCCACATACCCTTCCTGAATCCCTTGCGGGGTGGAATAGAGCATGTCGCGCAGGTCCAGGAACTTGATGCGGGAGCCCTGGCGGTAGATTTTCGTCTTATTGCTCAGGAA
>JAJFMS010000550.1 GCA_020696885.1 Armatimonadota bacterium
TGCTGTTGGAGGGAATCGGGCTGCGAGCACCGTTGGCGTACCTGATCAACCGTAAACCGGCGGCATGGCTGGCGGCGCGGGAGCAGGGCTTCTTCAAACTCCTGGGCGAGGTGGGGCCTGGAAAGCACCCGGTGCTGGAGTTCCACGTGCTGCGCGAGAGGAACGGAGACCGCCTCACGTGGGACTGTTGGGGCTGGCTGGTCAACTCCAGCACGCTGGGGGAGTAAAGTGCGACCGGGCTCGGTCCCGGATCCCGCGCGCTGGCCTGCCCGTATCGAGCCGAGCGGAGGCCCGATGGACGGGCGCTTTCTCGCGGTGGGGGATTGACTTTTTCCACGCCAGGCTCTAGGGTAAGGGTCGAAATGCCCGGCGGTGTTCCCAGATACCTCGGGTTGGGCTGGCGTGGGGGTGGCTCGGGTCTGGTGGCTCGCCAGGGCTTCAAACCCTCGTGGAAGGCAGTTGATCCTGTCTTCGGTGGGTTCGATTCCCACACACTCCCGCCAAAGTTTCGCGATTGACGAGGCGAAAGCGGCCTGTTATAATCCGCCTCGTTGCGACCTGTGGGGCAGTAGCTCAGCTGGGAGAGCATCACGCTGGCAGCGTGAGGGTCAGGGGTTCGAGTCCCCTCTGCTCCATTTCCATCATCCCCTCTCCGGAGGGGATCCCACACCCAGAAGGTGCAACCGCTGTTGAACGGTAACGGCCGGGCCCGACCCCTCTCGGGCCGCGCACCTCGCGGAACCTCCGCCCCCGCCGCACGTCTATGGACTATGTGGCCAGCCCTGTTCTTCCTCGCCCTGCTTCTGTCGGCGCCTGCCTCCCATGCCCAGTCCGGTAAAGGCCGGGCGGTAGCGCCGGCCAAGGCGGCGAAGGCGGCGCCCCCCGCGGCCAAGACGGCGCACGCGTTGGACCTGCAGGTAATCGTGGTTTCCTCGCCCACCACCACGGACGAGATTGCGGTGGCTTACGGCACACCGGAGCCAGACGAACAAATCAAGCAGGATTTCGCGGAGATTGCGCGCGAACTGGGTAGTGTGGCGCCGAAAGTCAAGATCACGCGGGACAACTCCCGGGGGATGGCGATACCAGCCGGCAGCGCACCCCTGCCCGGAATCACCAACTGGCAGACCGGAACGATCAACCTGGATCCGCTGATCAAGGTTTTCCGGCGCTACGGACACTTCCGGACGAACTTCGTTTTCATTGGCACCTACCCGCTCAAGCCGCTGGGGAACTTCAACCAGCCGCCGGTGCGGGTAGCGGAGCAGGCGCAGGGAAATAGCCTCGCTTACGAGATCTGGGTCGATCAGAGCCGCGGTGTGCCGGAGACCGTTCCTACGGTCAAGCGGTCCACTCCCGGCTGGATGCTGTTCGCCGGTGGGGCCGCGATCCTCTTGATCGCCGCGGCGAGCGTGTTGTTGATCATGCATGTAGTCCACAATCAGCGTCGGGCCGCCGAGCCCGTCGAAGGAAATCCGTTAGATGACACTCGATCTTGATCAAGTCATGCTCCAGGCGCACGAGTTGCGCGTCTCCGACATCTTCTTCAAAGACGGTGTCCCCCCGATCTACCGGCTGCACGGCAAGATCACCCGCTCGGACTTCCCCACGCTGAACGGTGAGGAGATCCGCCGGCTCTCCTACTCGCTGATGACGCCCCAGCAGATCCAGCGCTTTGAGCAGCGCCGGGAGATGGACCTCGGGTTCAGCCGCCCGTTCTCCCGCTTCCGCGGCAACGTGTACATGCAGAAGGGCACCGTGGGCATGGTCCTCCGGTTGATCCCGCTGCACATGCCGCACCTGGATGAGTTGGGTATGCCGCCGGTGCTCAAGGAGCTGCCGAAGCAGAAGATGGGGCTGATCATGGTGACCGGGCCTACCGGCTCCGGCAAGTCGACCACCCTGGCGGCCATGCTCAACCAGATCAACGAGACCCAGGCGAAGAACATCGTCACCATCGAGGACCCGATCGAGTTCGTCCACCAGGACAAAACCGGCATCGTCAACCAGCGCGAAGTCGGCCTCGATACGGAGAGCTTCCAGGCCGGTCTGAAATACGTGCTCCGCCAGGCGCCCGACGTGATCCTCATCGGCGAGCTTCGAGACGTGGAGACGTTCAGTATCTGTCTCCAGGCCGCCGAAACGGGCCACCTTGTTTTCTCCACGGTCCACACCGCCAGCGCCTACGAGACGATGGACCGTATCATCAACATGTTCCCCCCGCACGACAAGCAGCAGATCTGTATGCGCCTGTCCAATTCCCTACGCGGGATCGTCTCGCAGAAGCTGGTTCCCCGGGCGGACGGCTCCGGCCGCGTGGCCGGCGTCGAAGTGCTGGTCAACACGCCCACCATCGCCAAGCTGGTGGAAGAAGGCCGCTTCGGGATGATCTACCAGCACATCTCCGAAGGCGATTACTGGGGCATGCAGACGCTGAACCAGTGCCTCCTCCGGTACTACCGGGCGGGCCTGATCAGCGAGGAAGACGCCCTGGTCTTCGCCGGCAACGCCACCGAGCTGCGGCAGATGATGCGGCGGCCCGCTTAACGAAGCGCGCCCTGCCTGCTAGACGAACCATCTTGCACGCGCTAATCACGCGGTGTATGATGGAGGCTGCCGGTCCGCGCAGGTACCGAAAGTCCGGCAGCAACTTGAGAGGCTGAAAGAAGGAGATCCCGGATGCATCGTCTCACTCGCCTCGCCGCGGGGCTGCTGGCCGCCGGCGCGATTGCCACGGTTACCACCGTCGGCACCCGGAGCGCTTCGGCCCAGAACAGCGCGAAGCTGCTGACCGTGGGGAACACGCCGCTGTTCCTACTGCGCGTCGGGGACACCCTCAACGGCCAGGAGCTGACCATCGCGGACCGCATCAACAAGGTGCAGGACGTCTTTGCGAAGTACCTGGGCGGCCAGTCCGGAAAGGTCACCACCAAGAAGTGGGGAGACCGGGTCCACCTGTACCTGAACGGCGACTTCTTCATGGCGGTGACCCCGGCGGATGCGCAGGCCACCCACCACAAGAGCACCGCCACGCTGGCGCCGATCTGGGCGGCCGCCTTCGAGAAGGCGTTCGACCAGGGGCACACCCCGTCCACCGGCACCACGCGCCGCTAACGCAGCGCTGCGGTGGGATTCGAAGTAGTTGAATAAGGAAAGGGATGGTCCTCGCGGGCCATCCCTTCTGTATTAGTGGGGACCACGAGATGACTAATCGCGTTCCGCTCTGGGTGGCAGTGGCCGGCTGCGTTGGATCGGTGTTCCTGGGGATGGCGGCGGTGCAGATGAGCCCGGCGCGCGCCCAGGCGCAGGCGGAGAAGAAGCCGGGAGCTGAAGAGCCCCCCACCCTGACCGAGTACCCGTACCTCCCGAACCGGTTCGGCGAGCCCTACATCCCCTCGTTCGCGGAGTGGCAGGCGCTGCAGGTCACCGCGCTCGGCGCCAGCACCACCCGGATCACGCAGGAGTTCCAGCGCCAGCACCTCACCTGCTTTGCCACGCCGAGGGGCCTGGTGCTGACGCTCGACCTGCTCCCGGATGCTTCCTGGAAGTCCTATGCCGGCGCCGGCAAGTTCTCCGCGCCGGCGGAGCAGGTCAAGCCGGATCTTCAGAAGGCGATCGACGCCACGATGCGGCTGGTGCGCAGCTTCTTCCCGGAAGTCCGCAACAAGGACCTCCAGGTGCGGCTCTACATCAAGAGCGAGAGTGTGGGGACGTGGCAGGATGGGAAGCTGGTGCTGAACTCCGAGAAGGAGAAGTAGGTCGCGCGAAGCCGGTTACGCGGCTTCGTCTTCCAGCGCGTCTTCCAGCGTGTCGTACGTCGGCACGAAGCGGGTGAACTGGACCCGGTCCAGCATCGCCCGGCAGCCCCCGTGCTGGAGCACCAGGCAAAGGTCTTTGCTGCCGCGGGTCCGCTTATAGAAGCCCAGGAGGGCGCCCATCCCGGCGCTGTCCATGAAGCTGATGTGCGTCAGGTCAAGCACGACCCGGGTCACGTTGGTGGCGGCGAGGCGATCGCTTTCCTGCCGTAGATAGGCGACGGTGCAAAGCTCCAGCTCGCCGCGGAGGCGGAGCACTGCGCAATCGGCGTCGTTCCGCTCCCACGTCACCGCCAGTAGCG
>JAJFMS010000551.1 GCA_020696885.1 Armatimonadota bacterium
GAGGGAGGACGAGGTGCAGTACCTGACGCTAAACGAAAGCGTGCGCCGCCTACGAGCCGCCGGGGTCAATGCCCGGCCGCGGACGGTCCACGAGTGGATCCGGGAGCAGAAGGTACGTGACGTCTGGGTTCTGGGACGACACACGTACATCTACGACGAAGAAGTCGACGCGTTGATCGCCGGTCATCGCGGTTAGAAGCGGGAGTGTTGGAGTAGTGGAGTAGTGCAGAACGCGGCCTTACGGCCGCACCGGCAGCCCAATACTCCATTACTCCTCTACCCGCCCCTACGCGGCGTCCCAGCCCCGGATCCCGAAGTGATCCGCATAGGCCTGGGCCGTGGCCACCAGCACCAGCGGGCCGGTCACCAGGGCGCCGATCCCGCAGAGCAGCGCGCCGGCCAGGTACACCAGCCCCCACACCAGGGTCAACGCCACGAACATCCCCCAGTTCCGGCGGAACACCGTGAACGAGGCCATGATGGCATCTACCGGGTTCGCGTTCCGGGCAGCGATGTGGGGCAGCGCGAAGAACGTGGCAGCCTGGATGATCACTCCCGCCACGCCCAACAGCCCCATTGCTAGAAAGCCGGTAATCGTCGAGGCCACCGACTCCTCTCCCGCCACGGCGTCCACCACGCTGATCGGCAGCCCCACCACGATGAGCGCGGCCATGTGCCCGATACTCACCAGCAGCATCAACAGGAGTGCGTACCCGAAGCGCTGGAAGCCGTCAAAGAGGTGTGCCAGGTCCACGGAGCCGGTGCTCATCTTCCGGAACGCCATCAGGAAGAAGCCGGCGTAGATCGCCGGGCCCGCGATGCCGCAGGTGAGGGTGTTTACCAGGCCGCCTACCAGTGCCGCCAGCGCCCAGGTGAGGAGGTCCGCCTGCATGAGGCCCCACGCCCGCGCCAGCCACCCCCCCAGGTCCACCACTCCAGTCCCCGCCAGCGGGGCGCCGCCAGCATCGGTGGGGTTGGTCATCTGCGCCAGGCGCCGGTCCCGGCACGGTCCGCAGACCCGCTGCCCGAGGAACTCGACCAGGCAGGCGTCGCAGTAGCCGATCCCGCAGTCCGGGCAGATCTGCCGAGCCGCTTCGTAAGGATGGTTGATGCAGGTCGGCATGCGAGACTTCCTCTCCCCGGGCCGCGAAACGCGGCAGGAGTTCCGTTTACTCCCAGCCGATTTCTCCAGGCAGAGGGTGCTTTCCCTGCACGGTGGAGCCGGCAGCCGCGGCACGCGAGGTGAAAGATGGCAGAGAGGCGGCCGCGGAACCCGGCGAGCGTAAGGGACCACCTCGCCAATGAGCGGACCTATCTGGCCTGGATGCGCACGGCCATCGCCCTGATGGGGTTTGGCGTGGTGATCGTGCGCCTGCGTTATCTGCTTCCGCACGAGGTACAGGGGCACACGCACGGCTGGCAGCTCGGGCTGCTGTTCGCGCTGATCGGCCTGCTCACGGTGGTGCTCTCCACGCTCCAGTTTCATGCGGTGCGCCGCGCGATCGACAGTGATACCTACGCGCCGGGCGGGCGATGGATCATCCTGTTCAGCCTGGCGGTGGGGCTGCTGGGTGCGGGAGTGCTGTATCTGCTGTTCACCAGCCCGGCCGGCCCCTCGCTCGCCCCCTGACCAGGGCACTTCCCGCGATCTCGGGTAAGCTGAACACAGACGATGTCAAGCGGAAGGAGAGTTGCGATGCACAAACTGTTACTAGCCTATGATGGCTCGGAGACCAGCCAGCACGCGGCCGCGAGCGCCGTGGAGCTGGCCCGTGTGAAGAACGCGGCGGTAGAGGTGTTGGTGGTGGGCGAGGTGGCGCCCAGCGGCTACGGCAGCGCCTCGCCCATCGTGGAGCCGGAAGTGTATGAGCAGGTTGCGGCCGAGGGCGTGGAGCGGCTGCGTGCCGCCGGGGTGGAAGCCCGCGGCAAGGTAGCCTGGGGGAGCCCCGGCGAGGTGATCGTGGAGAAGGCCGGCGAGGAGCGGTACGACGCGATCGTGATGGGGCATCGCGGGCACGGGGTGCTAAGCTCGCTGCTGCTCGGCAGCACGGCCAAGTACGTCATGGATCACGCCCACTGTTCGGTGCTGGTGGTGCGCTGACCGGCTCGTCTGATCGCGGCCGCACCGTGACCACCAGCGGTAGGACATAGAAGTAGCGGATGGCGCCGCCGGAGTAGTAGCGAAAGGCGACGTTGGTCAGCGGCTGCCGCTGGCGGAGCAGCGTCACGCTGCGTGGGTTGAGCGGGAGCGCGGCGAACGGTTGGGTGGCTTCGGAAGGAAGCAGCAGCGCGGGATCCTCCATCCGCAGCTCCAGGGTGGCGCCGTCTTCAGTTGCGATCCAGGTGGCGGCTACGCGGGGGGCGCTGAGCTCGGCGGGAGGCGCGCCGGCGAACGGGGGCGGCTCCGGCGCATTCTCCGCACCCTCGTCGAAGATCGCCTGAAGGTGGCGCTGCGCCTCAGCCGGCATCCGCCAGAACGGGATCCTGGCGCCGGTACGCAGAGCCTGGCGCTGTGCAGGCGTGAGGCTACCGTAGAGGCGCAGGAACGAGACGTGCGCCGCATCCAGGTGCACCTCTGGGTCCTCGATCCGGATGCCTCGCTCCCGCATCACCAGGGGGAACTGCTCCAGTTGCGCGTCCCGCAGGGTGACCGCCAGGCGGGAGAGGTCATCCAGCATCGCCACCGGGTCTTTCCGGAACCGGACTTCCCAGGTGTCCGCTACGCGTTCCGGAATCTCTGCCATCCGGTCCAGGAACCAGGTTCGGCGCCGCACGCGGAGGAACGCGCCCTGCCGGTCCCAACCGGAGAGCGGCGCGATCTGCCGGTCCAACACCTCGCGGAGGGAGCGCTCTTCCTCCGTAGGAAACGGATCGAGCCGCACCGGTGGATGCCGGTAGGCGTCCGCGATCAGGTTGATCGGATACGTCTCGGCGATCCGCACCAGGACCCGATTCTCCCAGTCCCCGCTCGCGTCGCCGGGCGGAGTCCGCTTCCAGAGCTTGCGGACCTCCAATGCCGGGTCTTTCTTGCCGGGCACCTCCACCCGCGCCGGCGTGCTAGCCGCGGGGGTCTCCTCACTGCTGACCTTGAGCGGACCCGGCGCGAGTTGCTGCTCCCCCATGAAGTCCGGCGGCATCACGGTGGAGGGCACCAGCTCCAACTCGGCCCTCCGCTGGCCGGGCTGGCCCGTCAACCGCAGGCGGACGCGGACCCGATATGCCAGGGCGCGCTGCCACTGCGCCGCGACCCGCTCCTCCATCCTCCGCACGTTGGCCTCGGACTCCGCGTCGGCGAAGCGCAGCCGGCGGCCGGGCGCAAAGAGGGAAGGCCGAGCCGCGCGGAGGTCACGGGTGGTCTGGGCGGGGAGCGGCAGGCAGGTACGCTCGTCCCGGGTGCTGAACCAGAGGGTCTTCCCAGAGGCCAGCGCCTCCCACTGCGGCGGCGCCAGCGACACGGCGAAATGGGTGAGGGCTCGCCAGTGCGGACCCGCCAACTCGCGCACCGGCCCTGCCGATCCGGCCCGCCGCATCAGGTCGAACTCCGGCAACTGGAGTTGCTCGGGGGTGAGCGGCCGGATGCGGGCGCGGTGGTCGTCGTACCGCTCGGCCAGGCGGAGGAGGGTGTCTTCCGGCAGCCGCGAGAGCTCGGCCCGCTTACCGAGGGAAGCGCGGAGCCGCGCCAGGGCCTGCAGCCGGTCCGCCTCCCACAGCGCCTCTTCTTCGCGACGGGAGCGCAGGTCCTGGAACAGCCGGTAACGCGGCGGATCGGAACTGGCGGTGCGGGTCCAGGTGTACCGGAACAGGAGGGCGAGATGCCGCAGCACCTCCCGCGCCGGCTGCTCCCGCACGAACACGATCGCGGGCTCGTCCGCCACTTCGGGGGCGGGGGTGAGCGCCACTCCGGACTGCTTCCCGACCTCCGCCAGCACACGGGAGAGCGGCGACTTACCCAGGCGCAGGGTCACCGGCCGGTCCAGCCGCGTATCCCCCGCCAGCGACTCGCCACCGCCCTGCGCCCGTGCCACACCGGGCGAGAGCAGCACTGCAGCCAATAGCACGGGCAGGTGCGGGAAGCGGAAGACAGCGGACCACGCCGGCCGCGGAGCTTTCAGGTAGC
>JAJFMS010000552.1 GCA_020696885.1 Armatimonadota bacterium
ATCGGATGGATCGTGGCCACCGGCATCGCGCTGGCGTCCTGGTCCGGGGTGGTGATGCGGCGTCGGGCTCGCGTGCGAGTCGCCCGGGATAAGGCAACCCGGGGCTCGGACTTCACTCCAGAGGAAGAAGAGGCCGCGCGCCGGGAAGTGCAGGGCGGCGGGCTCTGAAGTAGGTCGCTGCGGGGCGGACGCGAAGGCACTGCCATACCGATTGTAGGGCGGGAGGGCCCTCTCCGCCTCGTCGTGGGCTCGTGATCACCTCGGCCAAGCAACACGAGCCCACCTCGGTCGAGTTGCGTAAACTAACCGAACGTCATTCGTCATCCTCATCCTCTTCCACGACCGGGCCCACCCAGACGTCGGTTTCCACCGGTCTGGAGGCGGTTCCCGCCTTCTCCATCCGCTGTGCCGCCGGCAGCCGGGCGTTGAGCCCGAGGAACATCCGGCGCGCCGGAAGTCCCACCAGATCCTCGGGAACTGACGGTTCCTCGGCTTCGGGGTCGACCGCGCCGTAGAACCGCTCCGCCACCATCTCGGGGGTGAGCAGGTCGAAGATGTAGATCAGCCGGCCCTCGCGCTCCTGCCACTCGGCCGCGCTTAAGGTCGTCTCCTTAAGGAACTGCTCCGCGACCACGACGTCCAGATTGCTGACCGCCTGCGACACCTGCATCTCCCGCAACTGGGTGAGCTCCTCCCGGGTGAGCTCTTTGCCCTCCGCCCGGGCCTGGCGGAGTAGCTCCTCTTCCGTGGCGCCGCCGCGCGCGTTGCGCCAGTCCATGGACTCGGCATAGGCCTGCTCCAGCGCGTCCCGGAAGCCAGCGGCCGTGGCGGGCAGCGGCGCGTCGGCCGGGCGCTCCTGCAGGTGCCGGCGGTAGAGCGCCTCCGGCTCGGCTTCCGGATCGTAGGCTTTCGACTTGCCCGGCATCGAGTCCAGCAGCTGGCCCTGCGGGGCGGTGGTATGAGTCATCCCGCGGCCGTCGGCATATTGCGTCACGAAGTCGATCCAGACCCCGCCCTGGTCGTGCTCGTAGACGATCCCGTAGACCTGTTCGGTCTCGTGGGCGAAGCCCCGAATGCGCAGGTAGTCCAGCTCGGCAGGGACATAACCGCCCGCGTCTCGGAAGCCCAGGGCAACCATCGCGGCCGAGAGACCCTGCACCTTGTTTCCGTCCTGCCACTCCAGGTTCTTCGCATGCTGGAGGTGGAGACGAGGCGGGACGTACGTGTACTTCAGGTCTCCTGCCCAGGACGCGAGCTTGCGCCCGATCTGCCGTTGGAAGAGCTTCAGACCCAGAAACAGGATCAGGAGCAGCACAATCACGGCCAGGAACAAGCCGCCGAGGATCTGAAGCACCAACGCCATTGGCATGCCTCCTAGGGTTGAAGTCGCGGTGAGGTGAAGTAGGCCGCTCGGCTGACACTGCCGCCCGCCGTGTTATTCGGCGTGCGGTGAAGGGGTCCTGCCTGAAGACGCCGGCTCGCCTCCAAAAGAACCTGGGTACGGTAGCTCCAACGAAGAGCAGCGTCATGGCGAGGGAGTGTCTGTTGCTCCCGTGGCCATCCCGACCGATCACGGATCCTGCCAAACGCCGAAGTGCCAGGGCGGGTACCTCGTAACCATCGGGATTGCCACAGCGCCATGGAGGCGCGGCGGTAACCGATCGCGGCGGTGGGCGCTTCGCAATGACGTGGAGAGTTGGGGAGGGTGGCTCGCATTTCGCACTTCGTCCCTCGCACTTTGAAGGGGCCATCCCGACCGATCACGGATCCGGCCAAACCCCGAAGATCATCCCGTTCGCACTTCGCACTTCGCACTTCGTCCTTCGCACCTTGAAGGGGTGGATCGCCAGGGTTGACGGCGCGCCCAGATGGAAATACTTCCCGGTGGGGCCGCGCCGGACCGTGCCGGCCCGGTGTCCGGCCTACGGGAGGATGCGATGGAAGGTGGAACCGCTCTGCCGCGCCACTGGCTGCTGCGCGCGCTCGATCTCGAGACCACTCGCGGCCTCGATCCGGCCGAGTTGGGTCGCCAGGTACTCCAGGCGTTCCGGGAGGCGCTGGAGGAGACCTGGACCCCGGAGGCGGATCCCGCCCCCGTGCGCGCGCGGCTGGAAGCTTACTCCGTACGGCTGCGGAAGGCTCGCCCCGGCGACGCGGCCCTGGGCAGCCTGTTGGAGCGCGCGGTTTCGACGGTGGGCGTGGACCGTGAGGCGTCGCTCGCGGAGTTGGACCGTCTCGCAGGCGAGGACTCCACCTCCGAGGAGGCGCTGCTGACCGCCGGCGAAGCGCTGTTCCGGCCGGGGAGTCGCGTGCTCACCCTGGGTTACAGCGAGCCGCTGCTGAAGCTCCTTACCCGCTGCAGCGACCGCCTGGAAGGCGTCACCGTCTGCGAGGGCCGTCCGCTGAACGCCGGCCTGCGCCTGGCGACGTCGATCGGAGACCAGGCGATCCCCGCGCGGCTGATCACCGAGGCCGCGCTCGAGCTGTTTGCGCCGGAGTGCGACATCGCGGTGGTAGCTGCGGAGCGCGTGCTGCCGGACGGCGCGGCCGTGGGCGCGGTGGGTACCGCCGTGCTGGCCCGCCTGTGCGCGGCCCACGACGTGCCGTTCTACGTGCTCGCCGCCCGGGACCGCTGGGTGCCGGAAGGCAGCGAGCTGGCGCACTTCGGCCGCGAGCGCCGCTCTCCGGCGGAAGTGGTGCCGCAGCCGCCGGCCGGCGTCCAGGTGATGAACCTCGCCTACGACCTCACCCCGCCCAACCTCATCACCGGCTATGTGACCGAGGAGGGTCTAACCACGCCTGCGCAGCTAAGGGAGCCGCGCCGCAGCGCGGCCTAATTCCACAACTGAGGAGAGTAACCTCTGCCGCAACTGCACTGCGGCCTCGTCCGTGGCGCCGTTGTGTTCGTTCACCAGCCGTAGCGCTCCGGCCCCCACGGCTTCCGAACCAGCTCTTGCTTCACCAGCACCACCTCCCGGGAGGGGAGGTCTTCATTGAGCACCACGCCCGGCCCCACGCAGGAATAGGCGCCCACTTTGACGCCCGGCATGAGGATCGCGTTGACCCCGGTGCGGCTGTAATCCCCGAGGTAGCTGGCGTTGGCGCCGGTGGCCGGCTGCTCGCGGCGTCCCAGCACGGTGTGGGTGGCCGGGCCGTCATCGAAGCGGAGCGTGCCGCATACGGTGGCCGCGCCGATGTCCACGCGGGAGCCGAGCACGCCATAGATCTCACAGTAGTGATAGAGGTAGGCCCCGTCCAGCAGCACTCCCTCGAATTCCGCTCCATGGCCGCAGATCGTGTCAGGGCCAAGGGTCGTGCCTTCCCCGAGTAGCGCGTAGTCGCGTACCCGGGACCGGGCTCCAATGGCGCAGCCGGCGCCCACGATCGAGCCGTTGGTCACCGAGGCGCCGGCGCCTAGCCAGAGATCCCCCTGCACCACCACCCGCTCCCCGATCACCGCGCCCGGCTCCAGCACCACCCGGCCGTGGATCTCGGCGCTCTCCGCGATCCGTGCGCCTTCCGCAATGGAGGAGGCTTCGAGCCGCGTGAACCGGTCGGCCAGAGCCGCGGCGTTCGCTTCCAGGATGTGCCAGGGCTTGTCCAGGTCCGTCACGAACCCGGTGGCCTCCAGCGCCTCCACTGCTAGCCCCGCCTCCGTCATCGCCGCCAGCGACTCGGCGAGCTCTAATTCCAGCGGCGGCATGCCGCCCACCGGCACGTGCGTCATCACGCCCGGGTTGGCGCGCAGGAACGGCAGCGCGGTCGGCTGCAGTGCGAAGAGCCCGCTGAGCCGGAAGCAGCGCTCCCGCCGCGCGTGGCCCTGCATTTCCGCCAGGGCGCCGTCGCGAATCTCTGTGGTGATCCAGTCCGCGGTGCGCCCGGACTCCACCGCATCCACCACTGCCACGGCCGGGGTGCTTGCGCGGGCCGCTGCCGCTACCAGGGCGCTAACGGTCTCCTGCGTGGCCACCAGGTCTCCGTAGGCCACGATTACCGGCTCGGGGCTCGCGGGGTCCAGTGCGCGCAGCACTGCGTCCGCCGTTCCCTCCGGCCGCGGCTGCTCCACCCAGCGGATCCGGTCTTCCAGCCCCGCCAGCGCCGCCCGGACAGAGGGTCCCGCTGCTAACAGGATCGCATTCATGGCAGATCACCCCCGCGCACGCTTCGTCCTCCACAAGCCGATCTCCTGTCTGGGCGCTGCGCGCGGCGTTCAGGTGTTCGGTGTTCAGGTGTTCAGGGGTTCAGGTGTTCAGGGCGCGGCGTGGGACGCAGCGTCGATTTTCTCTCGGACGCTCCCGCGCTGGGTCACAGATCGAGAATGAGAATGATTCTGGGCGTAGGCCAAGCAGGCGAGCTCTCACCTACTTGAACCCCTGAACCCCTGAACCCCTGAACCCCTGAACCCCTGAACCCCTGAACCCCTGAACCCCTGAACCCCTGAACCCCTGAACCCCTGAACCCCTGA
>JAJFMS010000553.1 GCA_020696885.1 Armatimonadota bacterium
ACTCCCCGTTCCGCTTCCCTCGCGCACTCACCCACGAACGCCTCCACCTCCCCCGGGGTGGGGGGTAGCCCGGTGAGGTCGAAGTAGGCGCGGCGGATGAGGGTGGCGGGGTCGGCGGGTGGGGAGGGCTGGAGGCCTTTGGCTTCGAGCCCGGCGAGGACGAAGGAATCAATCGGGGTGCGGACCCAGCTTCGGTTCTTAACAGCGGGGAGGGCGGGGCGACGTACCGGCTGAAAGGCCCAGTGGCTCGCGTCCCCCTTCGTGCCGGCGGCGGAGGGCCAGTGGGCGCCGTCGCGAACCCAGGCGACCAGGGCGGCGGTCTCGGCGTCAGAGAGGCGGGCTCCTGGGGGCATGCGGAGCGACGCGTCCGGGTGCCGGATCATCCGGATCAGCGTGCCTTCGGCCGGCTTTCCGGGCACCAGCGCCGGGCCGCCCTTACCGCCGCGAAGGAGCGCTTCGAGGGAGTCGACGCGCAGGCCGCCCTGCTGCAGCCGAGGACCATGGCAGGTCTCGCACTTCGCCAGGAGCAGTGGGCGGACCTTGCTCTCAAAGTGCAGCGCTGGCCCGGCGCCCGCAGGTGGTGGGGGCGCCGGGGCTGCCGCCAGGGCGGAGAGGGTGGTAAGACCGGCAGCCAGTCCGGAAGTCAGCGCCAGAGCGGCGCGCACGGATCGCTTCATATGCTAATAGGAGTTCCCGAGCGCTAGCGTGTTACAGCCGTCCACATTCAACACGTCGGCAGGTTGGCCCGCACGACGCTGCTGCAGGGTGGTCAGGCGGATGGCGAACGGAACCGCCACGGCACGGTTGCCGCGGAGTCCCGGAGCCATCCGGGCAGCACCCACCGAAGACGGCGATTGTAACCGGGAAGCCGTGCCCGGATCGCTCCGGGACTCCGGGCAACCGCTCGGTTACAGGCGCTGGCAGCCACGAAAGCGTTGTCAAGCATTGGCAAGCAGCGGCTACTCCGCAAACGCGTCCGCAACACGCAGGCGGAAATCCGGGATCACATCTTCCACCGTCAGCACGTCCGCATCGCGGTAGACGACGGGGTCCTTTTCGGCCCGATGTTCCGTGATGGTCCGGTCCGTCGGGTGGGCAACCCAGACCACCCGAACCCCGGCGGTCAGGTAGTCAGCCACCTTCCGGGCGACGTAGGGCCGGGTGTCGTTCTTACTCACCACCTCGACTACCAGATCCGGGATGGTCTCGAGATACCCCTCCGGGGATCGCCGAATCGGAAGAGATGCGTTCGCAACGAAGACCGCATCCGCGCCAACCACTCGATCCGGGTTGCGCCAGAGTACGATGCCCGATTCACCGGACCGGGCCGTACCATGCCCTCGCAGGTGACCCTGCAGCTTCAACTGGAAAGCCAGGTTCAGCTCCACCACACCATGAAGGTCACCAGGGGGAGCCATGCTGATCAATCTCCCGTTGTCGAGCTCGTAGTGCACCGTACCCGTAGGCAGATCGGACGGCATAGCCGCCAGATCGGCGGCGGTATAGATCCACTCCTCGACTTCCACGCGGGGCCTATCAGTGATTCTCGTCGTGGTCATGTGGGTTGCCTCGAACTTCGTCAGAAAGAGTATACCGCTCTCGCGCAAATTACAATGATCAGTGTCTTTCTAAGAAGTCAATCAGTAGCACGGCTGCGGCTCTCCGCAGGTTTTCACGTGCCCAGGCGCGAACCAGCCAGGTACACCGCCAACCGGGCCCTTGGCCCAAGGAAAGTGAAAGGCGCACCCGTCCAGAATGTCCCAGAGTAATCTCACACCGGCCGAGGCCGGCCTCCGTCTCGTGCTCCTCGCGATTGTCCTGATCGCCGGGGTCGTCGGCTCACTGATCTTCATGGTCAAGTCGCCGGAGATCGGCACGAATCTCGCATACATGGCCAAGGGGGTTCTGCCCCCCATGCCTGATCCCAACTACCGCTCCGGTCCCCGGGAGCGGATGCTTAACGAGGCGGTCTACGACTGCCAGCGGCGCGGCGAACTGGGCCAGGCCGTCCTAAATGACAGTGCGGTGCAGGCCCAGCTCAGCCACGCCCGGAAGATCTGCCGCGATAACGACCGGATGTTCGGTGAGACTGCCCCGGAGCCGGCGTCGATGGATGCGATCGGCCGGGTCTACGATGCCATGGCGAGTAAGCTGGACCGCAGCTTCAGCCTGGGCCGCTAGTGAGCGGTCTCCTCCCCATGCCCACCTGCGCACCGTGATGACGAATCTGGTAATGGACGGTGCCGTCGAGTTCCGGAAGGTCGCGCTGGTGCGGTCTGGGGGACTCCGCGGTCCAGCCCCGCTTTCAGGAGTCTTTCGTTGGGTTCCGGGCCGTTCCGGCAAGCGCCGGACGGTAGGAGTACAATAGGAAGTTACGCTGAGCAAACGAACCGGAACACACGATGCCGCCGCCTTCGGACCAACTGACGCCTCTTTTCAAGCAGTATTGGGAGATCAAGGGACAGTACCCGGATGTCCTGCTCCTCTTCCGGCTGGGCGACTTCTACGAGATGTTCGGGGAGGACGCGCAGACGGCCGCGCCCGCGCTGGAGATCACCCTCACCTCGCGGGACTACGTGGGGGGCGAGCGGATTCCGATGTGCGGGGTGCCGCACCACGCGATCGACCGGTACGTGGCGCGCCTGATCGCGGCCGGCCACCGGGTGGCGATGTGTGAACAGGTGGAGGACCCGCGGTTCGCCAAGGGCATCGTGAAGCGGAAGGTGACGCGGGTGGTCACGCCCGGCACCGTGCTGGACGACGCCATGCTGGAGGCGAAGTCGAACAACTACCTCGCCGCCGTCACCGCCTCGCACGAGGCCCCGGAGCAGGCGGCGTTCGGGCTCGCGCTCTGCGACGTCTCCACCGGCGAGTTCGCCGTCACCGAGATCTCCGGCCCCGACGCGGCCAGGCGGCTGTCCGACGAGCTGGACCGCCTGGGGCCGCGCGAGCTGGTGCTGCCCGCGAAGCTGCTGGAAGCGTGGGGCGGCTGGCTCACCGAGGGGCGCGGCTGGACCGTCTCCCCGGTGACACCGGACGCGTTCTCGCGCAAGACCGCCCGCCAGATGCTGCTGGACCACTTCGGGGTGAACTCACTCCGCGGCTTCGGCTGCGAGGACCTGGAGCAGGCGGTCGAGGCGGCCCGCGCCGTGCTCGCGTATCTCGGGCACCGGCACATCGAGGCGGCGCGGCATATCCGCTCGCTAACCACCTACTCCATCGCGGAGTTCATGTGCCTGGACCCCACGGCGCGGCGCAACCTGGAGCTTACCCAGACGATGTGGGACGGGGGGCGCTCCCGGACCGTGCTTTCCGCGCTGGACGCCACCTGCACCGCGATGGGCGGGCGGATGCTGCGCCGGTGGCTGGAGCAGCCGCTGCTCGATCCGATCCGGATCAATGAGCGCCTCGATGCAGTGGAGGAGCTCTCGGAGAGCGCGCTCCTGCGGGGCGACCTGCGGGAGCGCCTGGGGCAGGTGAGCGACCTGGAGCGCCTCGCCAGCCGGTGCGCCACGGGCGCCGCCACCCCGCGCGACCTCTCCATGCTGCGCGCCTCGCTCTACCGGATTCCAGAGCTGAAGGAGCTGACCGGGCACTGCGGCTCCGTGTATCTCTCCGAGCTATCTGAGCGCCTCGAGCCGCTGGAAGAGCTGTCCGAGCGGCTGGCGACCGCCCTGGTGGACGAGCCGCCGCTGAAGCTGGGGGAGGGCGGGCTGATCCGTCCCGGCTACTGCCCGCAGCTCGACGAGCTCCGGCAGGCGAGCGGTGACGGGAAGGAGTGGATCGCCAACCTGGAGACCACGGAGCGGGAGCGCACCGGCATCAAGAGCCTGAAGGTCGGCTACAACAGCGTCTTCGGCTACTACATCGAGGTGACGAAGCCGAACGTCCACCTCGCGCCCGCGAACTACCATCGGAAGCAGACCACGGCGAACGCCGAGCGGTACATCACCCCGGAGCTGAAGGAGCGGGAAGCGCTGATCCTGGGTGCCGAAGAGAAGATCCAGGACATGGAGCAGCGGCTCTTCACGGAGCTGCGGGACCAGGTGGGGCGTGAAGCGGGCCGCATCCTGGCTGTGGCCGGCGCCATCGGGGAGCTGGATAC
>JAJFMS010000554.1 GCA_020696885.1 Armatimonadota bacterium
CCGATGAGCTATTCCAGCCAACCGCTGGTGCTGGAGTTGTACCGGGACGGCCGGCTGCTGAATCCGGTAAAGCCGCAGTTGAACCTGGTGAACGACGGGGACTGGCTGGTGCTGGGAATCGGCAGCGGCGATTCCTCGCTCAAGCAGCTCACCATGCTCACGCTGCCGGCGCAGTCGGTGAACCCCTACGCCTCGTCCCAGCAAGGCAACCAGCAGCCGAAGGTGAACGTGGCGATCCAGTCGCCCGCCCGGGTGCCGGACCAGTGGCAGGGGCTGGATGCCGCCGACATGGTGGTGCTGGGGGGCGTGAGCGAGCGCGATCTCTCCCCGGAGCAGGCCAACGCCATCCGCGACTACGTGACCGCCGGGGGCACGCTGGTGGTGACCGGGGGGGCCAACTGGAACCGCCTGACCACGCCGTTCTTCCGCGACCTGCTGCCGGTGGACGTTACCGGCGGCGCTACCCTCTCCTCGGCCGACGGGTTGAACCGGATGGCCAAGAACGCACCCTCCGGCAGCGCCTACGCCGCGGCCGTGTGCCGGCCCCATCCGGGTGCCCGCGTGCTGGCGTCCCAGGGAGGTCGCCCGCTGGTGGTGACCGGGACGCGCGGGTCCGGACGGGTCACCTTCCTGGCGTTCGATCCTTCCGCCCCGCCGTTCCGCACCTGGGAAGACGGCGCCGGCCTCTGGAAACGCCTCCTCCTGGCCGAGCGCGCCCCGGGAAGCGTGGTGCGCGCGGTCAGCTACGCGGACGGCGCGGAGCAGTTCGGAGGCTACAACCGGTACGGCAACGGCCAGCTTCGTCTGGCCGAGGCGCCCTACGCTATCCCACAGCTCGATATCCCGGCGTTCTACATCGTCGCCACGTTCCTGCTCGCCTATATCGTGGTGCTGGTGCCGGTGAACTACTTCGTCCTGAAGGCGAAGGACAAGAAGGAGTACGCCTGGCTGACCACCCCGGCCATCGTGCTGGTGTTCTCCATCGGCGCTTACATGATCGGCTACGGCTTCAAGGGCGGACGCACCCTGGTAGTGAAGGCAGGGCTGGTGGAAGCCCACGCCGGTCAGAAGGCCGCGCCGAGCGTCTTCTACTCCGGCCTGTTCTCCCCGCGCAAGACGGCATACGACATCCGGCTGGCGTCCGCGGCGGCCAAGTCCGACGACAGCGCGACGCTCTTCTCGGAGCCGACGGCGCAGAACCCCAGCACCACGCTCCGCAGCGTGAACGAAGACGGCCAGTACGTGGATGACTTCGCCGTGGACATGTGGGCGATGCGGGTGCTGAAGTCCGAAGGCATCACCCGCCTGGGCAGCGGTATCACGGCCAGCATCCAGGTGAAGGGCAAGCACGTTTCGGGCACGATCCGGAACGGGAGCCCCTATACCATCGAGAATGCCGGCGTCTACACCTCCGGCGTCTACGCTTCGGTTCCATCGCTGGCCCCGGGACAACAGGTGACCGTAGACGCCGAGGGCAAAGCGGTCCCCTCCGGGGCGGTGGTGCCCAACGAACTGCTGAACGAGGTGAAGGGCACGCGTGAGGAGCAGCGGATGAAGCGCGCCGTGCTCCAGCCGCTCATCGCCGGGACCCCCACCGGTGGCCCGGGCTGGACCCGCCCTACCTATCCGATGCTGGCCGGCTGGATCAAGGAGCCGGTGGGCTCACTGGACATCGACGGTCGCCAGCCGCGAGAGCTTGCGGCCACGCTGATGCTGGTGCATCTGGATTAGGGTTGGGACCCCTCCCCGCCCTTCGGGCACTCCGCCCAGAGGGCACCCGCCATCTGCGATGGAGAGGGGCCATGGGACCCCACCCCGCCCTTCGGGCACCCCTCCCCAGCTTTGCTGGAGAGGGGCCGTGGGGCGAAGGGTAGATCGGCTTAGCCGAACTGGAGAGGGCTGTGGAGCGTTGGACGAACCCTAGCAATTACCCGTGCACTGAACCATCGCGCCGTTGTTGGGCACCGTTAGCCTGACCCGTGTCCGCGAACTGTTTTTCCGCTTCAAGCATCCCTGAACTGCCGATAACCGGAGCCGCCAACGTGGTAGACATCCAGCACCTGCGTAAGGAATATTCGAACAACCTCGTCGCCGTGAAAGACCTCTCCCTGCACTTGGACCGGGGGGACATCTTCGGCTTCATCGGTCCCAACGGCGCCGGCAAGACCACCACCATCAAGATGCTCGCCACGCTGCTGCGGCCCACCTCCGGCCGGGCGTTCATCGACGGGGTGGACGTGACCCGTGAGCCGGAGCGCGTGCGCGGGATCATCGGGTATATGCCGGACAACTTCGGCGTGTACGACGACATCAAGGTCTGGGAATACCTGGACTTCTTTGCCGCCGCCTACAAGATCCCCCGCGACAAGCGCCCGCAGATCATCGACGACGTGCTGGAGCTCACCGACCTGACGGTGAAGAAGGACAGCTACGTGGAAGAGCTGTCCCGGGGGATGAAGCAGCGGCTCTGCCTGGCCAAGACGCTGGTGCACGATCCGCAGGTGTTGCTGCTGGACGAGCCCGCGTCCGGGCTCGATCCCCGCGCGCGGATCGAGATCAAGGAGCTCCTCAAAGAGCTCAAGGCGATGGGGAAGACGATCATCATCTCCAGCCACATCCTGCCGGAACTGGCGGACTTCTGTAACAAGATCGGGATCATCGAGCAGGGCGAGATGATCGTGAGCGGCGACGTCAGCGAGATCATGCGCCAGATCACGGGCGGCCAGCTCCTGGACGTGCGCGTGGTGCCCGAGGATGAGGAGCAGGCGGTGGCGCTGCTGAAGGCCCTCCCCACCGTGCGCGCCGTGCGGCCCACGGACCGGGAGCTGAAGGTGGAGTACACCGGCGATCCCGACCGGACGTACGAAGTGCTCGCCGCGCTGGTGGGCCAGGGCATCCGGGTCCGCACCTTCACCGAGGAGCACACGGACCTGGAAGACATCTTCATGAAGGTGACCCGCGGCGTTGTAAGCTGATGGCCGAGATGGACCTGGAACCAGCCGCTACTACCCCGGAAGCCAGCGCCCGGCCCAACACCGAGGGCTGGCAGGACCGCCTGCGCCACGGGCGCGACGGGATGGCCCGCTTCACGGTGGACAACCCGGTGCTCGTGAAGGAGTTCCGGACCCGGATGCGCGGCACCCGGGCGTATTGGATCCTGCTCGTCTACACCCTGCTGCTGGCGGGCGTGCTGGCGATCATGTACTTCTCGTACGAGACCTCGGTGGCGCAGCAATCGATCGGTGCGTCGGGGCCCTCCAGCGGGGCGCAGGAGCTGGGCCGAGCGATCTACTACTTCGTCTTCATCGCCCAGGCGCTGATGGTGGCGCTGATCACCCCCGCGATCACGGCCGGCACGCTGACGATCGAACGAGAGCAACGCTCTTATGAGCTGCTGGTCACCACCCCGCTCCGGCCGGTGGACCTCATCCGGGGGAAGCTCTCGGCCGCCGTGGCGTTCGTGCTCCTGCTGTTGACCGCCTCGCTGCCCCTGGTGAGCATCTCGTTCCTGGTGGGCGGCGTCTCCCCGGCGGAGATCTTCTTCAGTTACCTGATCGTGGGGGTCTGCGCGTTCCTGTACGGCGCGGTGGGGATCTTCTGGTCCGCCACGCTGCGCACCACTGCAGCGGCTACCGTGGTGACGTACCTGACGGTGCTCTCGCTCTTCATTCTTAGCGTGATCCCGGGGATGGTCGCCTCGTCTTCGATGGGGCCGTCGGGCGGCTCGCCGGGGGTGCCGTTCCAGAGCCTCAATCCGATTACGGCTACGTTCCGGGCGGTCCAGCCGGAGCACTTCTTCGCGCTGCAGATCCCGAGCTGGATTGCGGGCGCCATCCTGAACCTGCTGCTGGGGATGGTGGTGGCCAATGCGGCGATGGGCCGGCTGGAGCACTTCGACCCGCCGCGCCCCACGTGGATGCGGCTGTGCAGCACGCTGCTGTGGTGCGCCTTCGGCGCGTTCCTGTACGGCTCCGTGATCGGGAGCCAGGCGGCCAACTGGAATGCGGGCAATGTGCGGGAAAGCGCCGGCTGGATCGTGCTGTGGATGCTGGTGCTCGTGGCGCTGGTCACCCCGATCTATACCACCGGCGACCTGGTGGTGCG
>JAJFMS010000555.1 GCA_020696885.1 Armatimonadota bacterium
CTACCTATACCGCGGTACGGATCCAGCATCCAAGCGGCTGGAACGTCTACCCGGTCTCCATGAGCGAGAACGGCGTCGTCGCCGGCTATGTGGATACGGACCGGTTGGATGCGGGCGATTTCCCGATCCGGAATGCATTCGTGTGGCGCAATAACACGCTCACGGTGATCCCCACGCTGGGCGGCCCGGATTGTCGTGCCCAGGCCTGGGCCGTCAACGATGCCGGGGATGTGGTGGGTCAGTCCGAGGTAGAGCAGAACGGAGCGGTACACGCGTTTCTCTACCACAGCTCCACCGGCGAGCTGGTGGACCTGAACTCGCTCCTCGGTACCGAAGAGAGCGTTGCGTACGGCATCTCGGAGTCCGGCCAGGTGGCGGGCGAGATGGGTCCGATCTACCGTGGCAACGCGTTCATCTGGAGCAGCACGAACGGCGTGACGGATCTGGGTCCCGGCTATGCCGCGGCGATCAACGCGTCCGGAGCCGTAGCCGGGCAGGTGCGGCTGATGGATGAAGAAGGCTTCCGCAACCGGGCAGCCATCTGGCAGAACGGTGAGCTGACGGTGATCCCTGGCCTCGGCGGCGACGGTTACAACCACTACGCCGCGGACCTCAACGACAGTGGCGCGGTAGTGGGCGCCTCCATGCACACGGACGGGTTCATGCATGCGTTCCGCTGGAGCAACGGCGTCCTCACGGACTTGGGCAACTTCGGCGGCGGCACGTATGCCGCTGCGGCGTCCATCAACAACCAGGGCCGCATCGTTGGGATCGCTACTTCCGGCGCGTTCGTGTGGGACAACGGGCAGTTGACGAGCCTGACTAACGTGCTCTCCCCCGCCAGCGGTATGGTCCCCGCGGCGGCGGTGTCCATCAACAACGCCGGCAAGATCGCCTGCCAGGCCTGGACCATCAACAGCACCTGGGTCGGCGCCGTCCTCACTCCGACCGGCGGCAGCACGCCGCCTCCCACCAGTGTGGACCTGACCGCTCACTGGACGCCGGCCACCAAGACGGTGAAGGGAACCGGAACGAAGCTGAAGGCCACGGTTTCCAGCACGCTGACGCTCCAGAATACCGGCGCCACCACCTCCGGTAAGTTCAGCCTGAAGTACTACGTTTCCACCACTCCGGACCTCTCCGGCGCCATCACGACTATCGGCACCGCGAAGATGAACCCGCTCAAAGCGGGCGCTTCCAAGGTCATCCGATACAAGGTCACACTAAAGAGCCCGATCGCCGAGCTCATATCCGGGACCTACGTGGTCGTGGTAGTGGACGACGGCAATAAGGTCTCCGAGACGGATGAGACCAATAACCTGAAGTCGGTCCAGGTTCCGTAGCCCTGCCCGCGGCACGAGCCGCGGTGGGCGGACGGCGGCATCTCCTCCGGGATACCGCCGTCCGCTCCGTTCCTTTGGGATAGGCTCTTAAGCCGCCACCGGAGCGCGGCTGAACACCCGCTCCCCACTTCTCCAACGCCACCCCGCTCGGCCGGCGCGCCATGTCTTCCCAGACCTGGCGGCGGAAGTCCCAGTTCTGGGTTCGCTCTACCCGCTCCAGGCGATCGCAGAGCCGGAGCCCCTGCGACCGTGACCGAAAGAAGTATTCTCAACGAAGAAAGGAGTCCGCCCTTGCCGTGAGAACCCCATGACTATTGGTGTTCGCAGTTCCGGCTCTCAACGAGGAGAGTGAGATGGAAACGGCAGAGTACCACCTTGGAAACACGATCCACGAGCTGCAGCAGGGTCACGCCCGCACGGCTCTGGACGCTGCACACTCCGCGCTTCGGATCCAGCCCGAAAGCGGCTACGCGCATGCCGTCCTGGCGGTGGCGCTGACCATGATGGGTGAGGAGACGGACGCGCGCGAAGCCCTCCAGCAGGCCACGGAGCAGGCGCCCCGTGACCACCAGGTCCGTTACTACGCCTACCTGGCCCTGGGCCGGTTGGGTGACATGGCGGGAGCGCGGGCGCAGCTCACGTACTTCACCCAGCTTCAGCCCGGGAACACGGCGGCCCGGCAGCAGTTGGTCCGGATGGGTGGGCCTGTAGTGGATCTCCCGCCCCTCCCGCGTCCGCCGGTGGCGGCTGTCTGGTACGACGGCAGCGGCCACTCCGTGATGGACTCAGACCAGATCGCCGCGATCTCCGAGGACGGGGAGCCGCCCGAAGGGCCGGGGGTCATCCTCTGCCCGGATTGCGACCGGCGAACCTGGAAGGGCTGGGTCTGCAAGTTCTGCGGGGCGCGACTGCCGGTGGCGGCCTAAACTCCGCGGAGGAGGGCTGAGACCGCCAGAGCCAGCGACGGCGCAGTAATCTCGGCGTCCGTTGGCCCTGCGCCGATCAACGCGGACCGGCAGCCGGCGGCGTGTCCCGCCGCCACGTCGCTCTCCTTATCGCCGATCATCCAGCAATCGGATAGCTGGAGCCCCATCTCCACGGCTGCGGAGCGGAGCATGCCGGGCTCCGGCTTCCGGTGATCGCAGTCGGCGGCGAAACCCGGAGACGTGCCTTGCGGATGATGCGGGCAGAAGTAGAGCGCGTCCAGGAACACCCCCTGGGCCGCCACCAGCTCCCGCAGGCGGTCGTGGATCTCGCGCAGCCGCTCCAGCGTGAACTTCCCCCGGGCCACTCCGGACTGGTTGCTCACCACCACCAGCGCCCAGCCGGCTTCGCGGAGCGTGCGCAGCGCTTCGCCCACGCCGGGGAGCAGGCGGATCGTCTCAGGATCGTCCGGGTAGCCGGTATCCTCGATCAGCACGCCATCCCGGTCCAGGAATACCGCGCGGCGGGCGGGAGCGGGCGTTACGTCGCCGTGGCGGAGCGGGCAGGAGAGCGGGTGGGGCATAGAGGCTCGGATACCGCTTCGGGGCTCTACCGAACCTCGATGGAGTCGTGGGAGAGCTGTACCCGGCCTTCTTTCCAGTCCGGGAAGGAGAGATTGATCTTGACTGGCCCGGACGGGGTGTCCGAGGGGACGCGCACGGTGCCGAGGAACAGCCGCTGGCAGCAGCGTGCCTTCAGCTCCACGCGCTGCTTCTGGGGAGCGGCTCCGGCCACGGCCGGGAACTCGAATTCCACGTTGGGGTAGATGTATTCCGGCAGCTCCGCGTGCAGCACGCTGGCCTGGGAGCCCTCGCCTAGCCCGGGCGTCAGGATCTCTGCGCGGAACCCTACCCGCTGGTCTCGCTCCACCAAGCGCGGATCGAAAATCCTCATGGTGAGCGGACCGCCGAAGTGGACGATCGGGGCGTCTGCGGGGCGCGTAGAGAAGGCAGGTGCGGACAGCATCTGGTACTGGCCCCGCACCGTGAGCTTGAGCTCGAACGGCCGGTCCAGGGTGCGGCCGCCGGAGATCTCATAGTGCCGGTCCAGGCCCAGCTCGCCGGCGGTGTGGCGCGTCTTGCCGTCCGCCTCCAGCAGCTCCCCGAACTGGAATACCCCCGCCTTGCCGGTTACCCGCTCGCCGGGCTCCGTGAGGTTGCCGTTCCGGTTGCGGTCCACGTAGAGGTCGGTCCCGTCCTGAACCAGCCAGACCCGGGACTTCGCGGCCGGCCCTAGCGCCAGGAGGCAATAGCGCGGCGCTCCGGAGCGGTACGCCGGCTCCTTTGCGAGAGTGCGGGGGAGGGACGCCAGGTCCACACCGGGCGCCTGCGCGAGGGACGCGCCGGGTGAGAACGCCGCGACTCCCAGCAACACCGCGGCCGGCAGCATTCCGTAACCGGCTCGAACGACTTTCGACCGCATCCGCATCCCTCCCGAAGACCCCGCCGACACGATGTTATACGCTCCACATCGGTCCCAGAGCACCCCTCCGTGCAGTTTGACGCCTCCGGTTTTCCCGTTGGCGCGTTGATCTGCCGGCAAGCGACGGACGAGGCACCCGGGCAGCGGCTGACGAGGGTCGATCCGAGCGCCGGCTCGATTCTTAGGATTCAACAAGTATGGGTCAGGAATCCGGAATCACCACCTCATTTGCCCCAGATTGCCACCACCCTCAGGGGGGCTCGTGCCTGGGTGCCGCAATCCAGGCGCCGAAGCGGGGGGCACATGGGCTCCACGAGTGAAATCCGTAGACCCTCCCCCAGGTTTTC
>JAJFMS010000556.1 GCA_020696885.1 Armatimonadota bacterium
CTGTCGCTGATCTTCGGGGTGGAGTTCGCGGGGAAGTGGATCCAGTACAAGCGACGGTGGGCCCTGGACAAGACGCTGAAGAAGTCCACCCTCAGCGCCCTGAGCTCGCTGACGGTGGTGGGGGTGGAGGAGCCGTTCTTCCGGGGCGTGATCCTGCAGTACCTGCTCTATGCCGCGCCGCCTGCCGCCGCGGCGTCGCTCCAGGTCTCGCCGTGGATCGCGATCCCGCTTTCCGCGGTGCTCTTCTCCGCGGCGCACTTCATCCGGAAGGTGCGGACCTACTGGCCGGCGGTCGGCCTGGCGGTGCTGGGGCTCTGGCTGGGTGTGGCCTACTACAAAACCGGCAACCTCTGGCTCTCCATGGGCCTCCACAGCGGGGGTATTCTGGCCATTGGCGTCCACCGCTGCTTCACGAAGTACGAGGGGCATGAGCTGCTGGTGGGCACCCAGACGTTCCCGATCGCCGGTCTGATCTCCATCGGGATCATGCTGGCCGGGACGGCGGTGACCTGGTTCCTCTTCTGACCGCGCCGCAGACCATGTCGACCCCTCGCATCCTGGTAGCAGCCGCCCTCCTCCTGGCGGGCGGTGCCGTGCTGGCCACCACCGGCCGTGCGGCGCCCGGCAAGCTGACCGTACGGCGCCTGGCCGGGAACCCGATCGTCACGCCCGCCAGCGATCCCAGCATCGGCGCCAACATCAACGGCCCCAGCCTCATCCGGGTGCCGGCGTGGGTGGAGAAGCCGCTGGGTGCCTACTACCTGTACTTCGCGGACCACAACGGCAAGTACATCCGGCTGGCGTACGCGGATCGGCTGGAGGGACCGTGGCGCATCCACCGGCCCGGCACGCTCCGGTTGGCCGACTCCCACTTCACGGACCACATCGCGTCGCCAGAGGTGCTCGTAGACGAGGAGCGCCGGCAGATCCGCCTCTACTATCACGGCCTGACACCGGAAGAGCGCTCGCAGCACACGCGGGTGGCGCTTTCGCGGGACGGGCTGCGGTTCGAGGCGGTGCGGGAGCCGGTGGCGCGGGGCTCCGCCTACTGGCGTCTCTTCCGGTACGACGGCTGGTGGTACGCCCTGGCGATGCCGGGGCGGCTGTGGCGCTCCCGGGATGGGCTCACCCCGTTCGAGCCCGGCCCGCAGCTCGTCCCCACCAGCCCCACCCAGGTCCACAACGCGGTGCTGCGGGAAGGGGAGCGGCTCACCGTGTTCTACACCCGCGCCAAGGATGCGCCGGAGCGCATCCTCACCTCCCAGGTGGCGCTGACCCCCAACTGGCAGACATGGCGCCCCACCGCGCCGGAAGAGTGCCTGGCGCCGGAGACGCCCTGGGAAGGCGCGGACCTGCCGCTGACGCCAGGCAAGATCGGCGCCGTGGACCGGCCGATCCGCGCGCTGCGTGACCCCGCGATCTTCCAGGAGGCCGGGAAGACCTACTTGCTGTATGCGGTGCGGGGGGAGTCCGGCCTCGCGATCGCGGAGATCACTCCAGCACCAGATCGTTGAGCGACTCCACCACCTGGTGCGGCTGGTAGGAGAACCGGGCCAGGTCCTCGCGGGACGTCACGCCGGTGAGCACCAGCACGGTGTGCATTCCCGCACCGATGCCGGAGAGCACGTCCGTATCCATCCGGTCCCCGATCATCACCGAGTCTTCGGAGTGGGAGTCGAGGCGCCGCAGCGCTTCCCGCATCATCAGCGGGTTCGGCTTGCCCACGTAGTACGCCTGGCGGCCGGTGGCGCGCTCGATCGGTGCGGCGAGCGCCCCGCACGCGGGATGGATCCCATCTTCCTGCGGACCGGTGACATCCGGGTTTGTGGCCACGAACCGGGCGCCGCCCAGGATCAGGTTCACGGCGTGGACCATCTTGGAGTAGTCGTACGAGGGCGTATCGCCCAGCACCACGTAGTCCGGCTCCACTTCCGTGAGGCTGTAGCCCACCTGGTAGAGCGCGTGGGTGAGCCCCGCCTCCCCGATGACGAACGCCGTGCCGCCCGGCTTCTGCGACTGCAGGAACGCCGCGGTGGCCAGCGCGGAAGTAAAGTAGTGCTCCGCGCCTACGTCCAGCCCCATCCGCTCCAGCTTCCGCTGGAAATCGATCGGGGTGCGCTGGGAGTTGTTGGTGAGGAACAGGAACGGGTGCCCGCCCGCCTGCAGGCGCTCGATGAACTCGCGCGCGCCGGGGATGAGCTGGTTCCCCCGGTAGAGGACCCCATCCATGTCCAAGACATAACTTTTCATCGAGTTCAGGCTATCACAAGCGCGCTCCGGGTTCCGGGGCGCCGGGAGAGTTAAGGAGTGGCTGGGGTTAGTAGCTGGTGATTAGTGGCTAGAGACTGTAAACGGAGTTTACGGCGGGCTGGCCGGTGTAGTTGGGTCCGGCGCTGGTATCCGCGCCCAGGTATTGGAACGGCAGCTTCAGGTGCTTCGGGCCGTCGCAGCGGAGCAGGTGCTTCCGGGCGTCGTAGGTGAGGCCCTGGCGGCGCAGCTCCCGGAGGATCGCGGGGCCGCCCGCCCGGTCCGTTTCCAGGGGGCCGAGGCGCTGCCGCAGGTTGGCCGGGTCGAGGTGGGCCAGGAGGATTCCGTCATCCTGGAGCCATCCGACCGCTCGGGCGATGAGGTCCAGCTTGTCGCCCACGTAGTGGAGGCCGTGCACACAGGTGATCAGGTCGTACTGCCGGTCCGGCTCCCAGGCGGCGAGCGGAGCGGCCACCAGGCGGACCGAGGTGAGATCGGACGGCACCCGATCGAACAACGGCACGAGGTCCACGCCGGTGATCGTTAACGGAGGCTCCGAGCCGTCCGGAGCGAGTGCACGCCCGGCCTCGATCAACGCCCGGCCGCGGCCGCAGCAGAGGTCCAGCCAGTGCACCGCGCCGCACTCGGCCAGCCGCTGCCGGAGGAAGCCGAGCACGTCGAACTGGAGGTCCCGCGCGTAGCTGTTGACGCCGGTGAGCCCGCGCTCCCGGTTCATGGTCGAGTTCGCCACCACGTCGGAGCGCTCGAGGTACTGGTCGTCGATGAGCATGGACATCGGATCCGCACGGGGTGCCTGCTGCGAGGTGCGCTTCTCGGATCGGGCAAGTGGCGCTGATGGCGGCGAACAAGCGGACGGCTCGTACTGCGTGCTCCGTGATGCGTAAAGTCTACCGAGCGAGGGCGGCTCTCTTACGCATTACGGAGCACGCATTACCGGACCCCGGTAGCCCACGCCCGCCAGTGGTGTCTGCTTGCCCCGATCATGAAACGCACCCGCGGCGGTAGTAAGAGGTGGCGGGGCGCTGGATCGCCAACAGTACCCGGTTCCATTATCCGGCCCCCGGGACGGAGCCGCCCGGCTCGAACCAGCCGTCAGGAGTCACTTGCCATGAAGACCACCGCCCTTCCGCTGCTCGCCGTGGCAGCGGTGCTCGCACTGCGCGCTTTTGCGCCGGGCGTGCCGGCCGCCGCCCAGGCGGCGCAGGCCGAAACACCCAAGCCGACGGCGCCGAAGCCAACCTTCGAGAACATCGCGTACGGCGCGCACGAGCGGCAGGTGCTGGACTTCTACCAGGCGAAGTCCAGCCGCGCTACGCCGGTGCTGTTCTTCATCCACGGTGGGGGCTGGGTGGCCGGGGACAAGACTGCCGTGGGCAACGTGACGCCCTACCTGAATGCCGGCATCTCCGTGGTCTCCATCAACTACCGCTACTCCTGGCAGGCCCAGCTTGCGGGCGTGAAGCCGCCCGTGGAGTGGCCGGTCCACGACGCGGCCCGCGCCCTCCAGTTCGTGCGGAGCAAGGCCAAAGAATGGAACCTGGACAAGCGGCGCATCGGCGCGAGCGGCGGCTCCGCGGGGGCCTGCTCCTCGCTCTGGCTGGCCTACCACCCGGACCTGGCGGACCGCAAGAGCGCGGACCCGATTGCCCGGGAGTCCACCCGTCTCTGGTGCGCGGCGGTGGCCGGCGCCCAGACCTCGCTGGATCCGGCGCAGCTCAAGGAGTGGACGCCCAACAGCCGGTACGGCGGCCACGCGTTCGGATTCATGGACCCCAACGATCTGAAGTCCCGCGACACGCGCTTTGCGGAGTTCCTGGCTCACCGGGAA
>JAJFMS010000557.1 GCA_020696885.1 Armatimonadota bacterium
ACCCTGCTCCAGGGAGCGCCGGATCTTGGAAAACTATACATCCTTCTCGGGCGACCGCAGTCCAGCGATCTGGAAGAGGCCTACCAGCGAGCGAAGCACATCCTCGACAAGATTCCCGTCGACCACGCGATCATCGAAGAACACGAGGCGGATGCGTTTGCCCGCATCATCGCCGCGAAGATCGACACCCACGACGAGGAAGTGAAAGCCGCATCTCCGTAGCCGGAACCTGGCGGCCCCAAGTAGTGGATCACCACTCCGGCTTGTTCGCGTGCCACTCCTGGGCGCAGGTCACAAACCGCTGGAGCTCCGTGGCGTCTTTGAAGACGCGCTCGGGGATGCCGACGCTGGTGCCGCGCTCGCTCTGAAAGACCACGCACTGCGAGGTGCGGAGGATCTGGTTCAGCACGCTCCAGCCGAAGAAGAACGTCCGGCCGTCGGTCCGCGTGAGGATCATGCCTTTCGGAGAGAGGGTGATCTCTTGCTCGCCGGGCAACTGCGGGCAGTTCTGCGCCATCGCGCGGCTCCACCACCAGGTCCCCACCCCGATCACGAGGGAGACGGCGGTCACCGCAGCCACGAACGCCGCCGGTCCGGCGGAATGCCAGGCGGCAGCCGGAGGCACGATGAGGCACAGTCCCAGCCACGCCGCGGTGTCCGGATGCCGGTTCAACTGCCGGACAATCGTGCGGGCTCGCGCGCGGACCACCGCCTCCCGCAGCGCGGACAGGTCCTCGGCACGCACTTCGAAGGCCAGCCGGGTCTGGTACTCGCCCGGGATGATCCGGACGGCAGCCTCCGGCTGGCGCGGCGCGCCAACGGTAGGCTGCCAGTAGGCCTCGCAGAGATTGAAGAACTGCTGGGACGCCGTCGGTGTCGCGAAATCCCGGCGAGGCAGGATGATGACCCGCCGGTTCATACTGAAGAAGAGGTGGCGGTCCGCGGCGATCAACGCGGAGAACCGGCTCCACGGAATGGCTACCCGGTCTCCCCGGTCCACCATCACCAGCCCCTCCGCGGCGGCCTGGCAATGCTGGAGGCGCAGGTACTCCGGATGCTCCCGGCAGGCGCGGCCGGCTGTGACCCCGAAGCCGAACCAGCGCCACCAGGGGAAGACCGCCAGCGCCACCACGATCCCGACGCCGGTGGCGGCCCACGGCGAGCCACGTCCCAGCAGCAGGTGGGCCAGCGCCACCAGCACCGCGGTGGATCCCAGCAGGTGCCCCCAGAAACGGCGAGTGCCTCCGGGCACGCCCCAGCAACCGTAGTGGAGCCAGGAAGCGAAGTCCCCGGATTTTGGGTGGATAGTTACCGCGTCGACGACAGGCATACCGCTGCCTCGAAGGGGCGGCGAGATCGGGCATGGGTACTGCCGCCGGTAACACCATTCAACCTGGGCTGGGCCGGCCTCCTGCACGAGCCCCGATAATGCTTGCTCCGCTGACTATGCCGCGTACGCACCGGCCGACGCATTTGGGTGAAACCAAGGCGGCGCTCCGCCGTTCATTGCATGGAGAGATTCGCCTCATGGAGGCGGGTGAGGAGAGAGAGCGCCATGGCGCACCTGGTATTGGAACAACAGCCGGTAGTGGACGACTACCTGGCCCGCGTGCGGAGGAGCCTGGACGAAGTTCCGGCAGACCAGCGAGAGCAGCTCCTCGCGCAGGCCCGCGCGAAGATCGAGTTGGAGTTGGAGGTGCACTCCGACGCCGGGGAGGTCCGGGAAACCCTGCGACGCCTGGGGGAGCCGGACGCGCTGGCGCAGTGGCTGCGCTCGAACGCGCCCCTCACCGGCGCTTCGAGTGAGGGGCGCGGGCGGCTCGCCGCGTGCCGCTCCTGCTGTAAAGAGGTGAGCACGGAGGCCGTCACCTGCCCGCACTGCGGCGCGCCGTCTCCCGCGCGCCAGGCCTGGCGGGGTTGGGGCTACGAGTGGAAGTCGAAGCAGTCGATCGGCGGCTGGCCGGTGGTGCACGTAGCGTTCGGCCGCGACGAGCACGGCAAGCTGCGGGTGGCCAAAGGTGTGGTGGCGGTGGGTCAGTTTGCCATCGGCGGCATCACGTTCGCGCAGTTCGGGGTCGGGGCGGTGTTCGCGCTGGGGCAGTTCGTCGCCGCGCCAATCGCCATTGGACAGTTGGGGCTCGGGGTGCTGTTCGGACTCGGGCAGCTTTCTACCGGCTACGTCGCCATCGGCCAGTTCGCGCTTGGGGTCTGGGTCCGCGCGATGGCCGGCTTCGGCGCGCACGTCTGGAGTATGGCGGAGCGCGCCCCGGAGGCGGTGGAGTTCTTCCGGCGATGGCTCGGACGGTGAGTGGTGAGTGAGCCGAATGTTTGACTGGAAGGCCGTAGGGTTTACCCTGGGCCTCTTGATCGCCGGACTGGTGGCGCCGTTTGGAGCGCTGGTGGTAGCGCTGCTCCTGGGGGCGCCGCCCGCGGCCGCGGCGCTGCTGGGTCTCCTCGGCTACGTGGGTGCGCTGTGGATCTGGATCAGCCTGGTGCCGCCGATGCCGGGATTGTTACAGGGTTTCATCTGCCTCCTGGGCTGCTGCGCGTTCATCGGGGCCGGGCTCGGCTGCCTGGTCACCGTGTTTCGCTTTGCGTTTCCTGGATAGGCGGCGGGATGGGTTGTGGGAAGGAGTAGACCGGATGGGTGCCTGGGGTACGGCAGCGTGGGACAACGACGGGGCGGCGGACTGGTTCGGCGAGCTGTTCGATAAGACCAAGCTCGCGGCCCGGGTAGAGAAGACGCTCAAGAAGAAGGACGTGGAGGAGTGGCACGAGGAGATCCGTGCCGCCGCTCACGTGCTGGTCGCCCTGGGCCGCAACTACATCTGGCCCGTGGACGTGCTGGACGATCACCTGAAGCTGGCCATCGAGAAGCTGGAGGCGATCAAGCACCTCGAGGAGCTCGAGGGCGGCGAGTTCGAAGCCACCATCGACGAGGAGATCGCCATCCTGCGCTCACGGCTTACCGGTGCGGTGGAGGAGACGGCGGAGGAGCAGTAGGCCGGGGGAATAGTTTCCCCGCTACGAAGTCGCCCCTCGACAGGTAGGTGGACGACCAGGGATGGATCGGCTGGCCGCCTCCATCCACTAGATCCGGCCCTACGCTGTAGAGCAGGTAGGTGCTGCCGGTGCGGCGGTAGCGCAGCGGCTGCTCCGAGAATGGGTCCAGCGGCAGAGTGCGCAGCACCCGGGGTACCAGCGCTTCCAGGCGGTCCGGGTAGGCGCCATGACGCATCCGGTATTCCTGAAGGGCGAGCCGGCCGCGGAGCAGCCGGAGCGCGGTCTCGTTCCGCGTGAAGAGGTAGGAACCTTCCGCAAAGGGCGGCCAGAGATCGCCCATAACCGTTTTGGCAGGGGCCAGCGGCTTACGGGCCGGATACGGCTTGCGGATCTCGGTCTCGACGGCGCGTAGGTACCGGTCCAGGCGGCGATAGTCCCAGGACTTCGGGTAGACGAGCAGGCGCGCCCGATCTTTCCAGACGTCCGCTGGCGTGGGGGTTCCCAGCGTCCCCAGGGCCGCCGGGGAGTCCGGCAGCGGAGCGCGGCCCGCGAAGATCTCGCGCAGCCAGAAGAGCGTTTCGCGGCGGTCTTCCGCCATCACGTCGCCCGGGCTGGGTAGTTCGGTCAGGATGTCGTCCAGCCGCCAGCCGGCCACGGTGGCTTCCGCGGCGGAAAGCTGGTCCACACTGCGCTCGGCCCCGCGCTGACCGATGGCGGCCACTGCCGCACCGCACATGGTACCGCCGAGCCCGCTGCCCCGGCGCAGGCTGACCCCCAGCTCGATGGCATCGAGGCTGCGCTCCACCGCCTCCGCGGGGTGCCGATCCGCCATGGCCAGCGCCGCCTCCGCCACCAGGTGCCGAGCGGCGTTGCGGTAGGCCGCTGAAGGGATGGGCGTGTTCGGATCGCGAGGAGGCGCCAGATATGGGAGGCGCAGCCCCGCTCGCAGCTCGGATAAGGCAGGTCGAACACGGGGCAGCTCGCGGCGGAGCTCGCTCGGCGCAGCTCGCCAGGGGCTCCCGGAACTGGGGACGCTCTGCAAGGAGATCCTCGTCACGGCGGCAAGCACCGCGTCGTAGCCGTTCG
>JAJFMS010000558.1 GCA_020696885.1 Armatimonadota bacterium
CTCGGACCACGGCCCCTCTCCATCCCACAGGGATGGGGAGGGGTGCCCGAAGGACGGGGTGGGGTCACTGCCCCGAGCAATAGCGCCGCACGAGGGCCAGGAACCGCTCGATGTCGAGCGGCTTGGAGAGGTGCTCGGCCGTTCCCAGGAACGCGGCCACGGGGGCCGGATCGTCGGCGCCGGAGAGGACCACCGTGGGGATCGCGGCCAGGGCGGGGGACTTCTGCTGCTCGGTGCGGAAGACCCAGCCGTTCATCCCGGGCATGCGGAGGTCCAGGAGGATCAGGTCCGGCGCGGGG
Organism: Armatimonadota bacterium; assembly: GCA_020696885.1. Next base: position 300 of record JAJFMS010000558.1, read on the forward strand.
TTCGCTTGCAGGTAGTTCAGCGCCTCACGGCCATCCCCGGCCAGCACGGAATGAAAGCCTTCCATCTCCAGCAGCTCAGCCACCGACTCCCGCATCAGGGCATCGTCGTCCACGATCAGGACGGTACCGGCCGACGCTTCCGCCCCCCGCGCCAGCCCGGGTTGGTCCAGCTCTTCCCGGATCCGGATCGCCAGCTCCTCTGGCCGGAACGGCTTTTCCAGCACGGACCGATCACGGGCGCGCACGCCGGGCCGGAACGCGGTGTCCGTGGAGTACCCGCTCATAAATAGGGTCCGGATCTCCGGCCGGAGTCCGACCACCAGGTCCGCTACCTCAGGGCCACTCAGGCCCGGCATCACCATATCCGTCAGGAGCAGGTGGATCGGCCCCTCGTGCTGGGCGCAGATACTCGGAGCCTCTTCGGGGGACTTCGCCACCAGCACCCGGTAACCGAGGCTGGACAGGATATTGCGCACCATCTCCCGGAGCAGCGGCTCGTCCTCCACCACCAGGAGGGTCTCGCGACCACGAGGCAGGGCTTCCTGAGAAACGCCGCGCGCCGGGGTCGCCGCCAGCACATCCGTCAGCGGGAAGTAGATCCGGAACACGGTCCCCGCGTTCGGCTCCGAGTACACGTGGATGTGCCCGGCGCACTGCTGCACGATCCGGTAGACCGTGGCCAGGCCCAGGCCCGTGCCTTTCCCGCCTTCTTTGGTGGTGAAGAACGGCTCAAAGATCCGCGAGCGGACTTCGGCGTCCATCCCGATGCCGGTGTCACTCACCGCTAACATGGCATGGGGACCGGTCTTGATCCCGGGAAGCTGCCGCCGGAGGTACTCCTCCACGTCGATCCGGCGCGTCTGGATCGTCAGGGAGCCGCCTCGCGGCATGGCGTCCCGCGCGTTCACGGCCAGGTTCAGCAGCACCTGCTGGATCTGGCCGGGATCCGCACGGATGAGGCCCAGCTCCTCCTCGCAGTCCACCTGCAGCTCGAGGTCCTCACCGATGAGCCGCGTCAGCATCCGGGTGACGTCGTGGACCAGGTTGTTGAGGACCACCGGCTGCAGCGCCAGCTCCCGGCCCCGGCTGAACAGCAGGAGCTGCCGCGTTAGCTCCGCCGCTCGATCCGCGGCTTTCTTGATCTCGCCGAGTCGTTCCGCGATCGGCGTTCCCGGAGCGGCGTCGAGCAAGAGCAGCTCGCTGTATCCGGCGATCACCGCCAGCATGTTGTTGAAGTCGTGCGCCACCCCGCCGGTGAGACGCCCAATCGCCTCCATCTTCTGGGCCTGCCGGAGCTGCTCTTCCAGCCGGCGATGCTCCGTAAGATCGTGGTGGACGCTAAGGATCAGCTCCTGCCCGCCGACCCGCACCAGCGCCAGCGCGACCTCCACGGAGACGAGGTCGCCGCCCTTGCGGCACAGCCGGGAGTCGAACCGCAGCTCCTTCCCCAGCCGCAGCTCCTCCAGCAGCGTCCCTGCGGCGGGCGGCGCCTCACCCGGGGGCGTCAGCACTGCGAGCGACTGCCCTACCAGCTCGCTGCGGGCATAGTCATTCTGGCCGGCTGCGGCCTCGTTGCAGTCCACGATCCGCATCGGCACCTCCGGATCGTGCGGGTCCGCAAGGAACATAGCCGCCGGCGAGCACTCGAAGAGCACCCGGAACCGATCCTCGCTTTCACGCAGTACTTCCGGAGCTTCCCCGGAGGGGGGCGGCGTGACGGACCATTGATACGTGCCGGGCTGCTCCTGGACGGTGAGCGGTTCCTGGCCAGCTCCCACGCCTTCGTGTGGGGGCACGGACTGTTTGTGTTTCGGGTCTGACATGGTGTACTGCTTTGCCGCTAAGAACTAGGGCAAAGGACCGAGCTGAGGTAATAGAGACCAGAAACCGCCGCGTTTGTTGGCGATTTTTTCCATTCGAACCGAAACACGGACCGCTCGCGCCGCTCCGGTAAAAAAACCTTTTTCAAAATCGCCAACAGAACGCGACTGAGTTCCGCTCTATGCCTGCGAAAGGGATGTTGAGATGGCTTCCGGACCAGAGTTATCTTTCGATGAGCTCTACCGCGATTACTCTGAACGTGTGTACCGATACTGCTACCGGCTTTGCGGGAACAGCGCGGAGGAAGCACAAGATGTGGCCCAGGAGACCTTCATCCTGGCCTACGGTGCCCTCCACCAGTTCGAAGGAAGAGCGTCCGTGTTAACGTGGCTCTTCCGGATTGCAAAGCGGGTACGCACCCGGCACGCTGCGCGGACCATCCCCACCGTCCCCCTGGAGCTCACCGCGGAGCTCGTGGACTCGGAGGGAGATCCGGCACCCGTACACGTCCGGCGGATGTGGCTGGAGGCGGCGATGAGCCGGCTTCCGGAGCACCTCCGGGAGGCGCTGGTGCTGGTGAAGGCGGAGGGGCTCACGTATCGGGAGGCGGCGGCGGTGCTGGAGGTGCCGCAAGGAACCGTTCAGTTCCACGTGAGCCAGGCGCTGAAGCAGATGCGGAAGCTCCTGAGCGAGGAGCTGGGTGTTCCGGGGGCGCTTTCGGTGCTGACACTCCTCCTCCTGCAGCGCGAGCTGCGGGCGGAAGTGCCGGTGCCGCGAGAGTTGACGGAGCGGGTGTACCAGGAGATCGGGCGGGAGTGCCCACCCGATCTGCTCGGTGCCCCAAGCGGACGCGGACGGCGACGCGGGGGGGCTACCGGCATCGGGGTGCCGCAAGCCGGCCGCCGGTGGATCGTGGCTGCGGTGTTGGTGCTCCTGGGGCTGTTGGTAGCTGGCTGGTGGCTGCAAGGGCCGCCGCCGCCGATGCCTGGAACGCCACTGGGAGCGGTATTCCAGGCAATGGCCCGGGTACCGTCGGCCCACGTGACCGGTTCGGGCTCCCGACACCTCCGGTACCGGAACGGACGAGTGGAACCAATAGCGATGCAGCTCGAATACTGGTTCAAGCTGCCGAACCGCTATCGGGCGGTAAACAAGGAGCGCCGCTCATCGGAGCTATTCACGGAGGGCGCCGGTCAAGCCACGGAAGTACTCATCTCGGGCACCCGTCCGGTCACGATCCCGGTGAACCGAGGGCGAGCACGAACCGTACTGGCGGGCTTCGAGTTCTTCACTCCGGACGGCATGTTGATCCGGCAAGTTCGGAACAACATGGCCCGGGTGACGGGACTGCGCAGCGAGCTGGAAAGTCGCGAGGTGGACCTGATCACCGTCGAGTCCAGAGATGGGGAGATCGATCACCGGTGGGAGCTCTATGCGGACCTGCAATCTCACCGTGTGCTCCGCTCTGAGTATCGTCGAGAGAAACAGTCGGGGAGCGTCGGAGAAGTCCTTTTCACGTTCACACTGGAGCGCTTCGAGTATGAGATCGGAATTCCGGATCGCTTGTTCGATCCGGCTTATCTCACCGGAGCATTCCCCTAAAAAGAGCGGTGTTCGCGCCGAAAAGCAAACGGAGAGTGTGCCTTGTTTAGACGAATCAGGACGATGCTGGTGGGATGTATCGCCGCGCTCACGGTGTTCGCATGCGGATCGGTTCTCGCGTGCAGCGGCAATTACTGCCTGACGAACGTCGACTACAACTGTATCGTGGTCGATGTGGCCGCGGGCGAGAGCTGCTGCCTCAACATTGGAAGTACCGGGCCCAAGTGCTGGACGTGCGACCGCGAGGAGTTCCTGTGTGGCGTGGAACTTCGACCTGAGCTCGGCGCTCCTTACAATTGCCACAGCCCGGGAGCGTCCTGCAACTGATGAAGGCTTCATCGATGCGGCCAACATGTCGGCGTGG
>JAJFMS010000559.1 GCA_020696885.1 Armatimonadota bacterium
GATCCCAACACCCAACACCCTATGCCCGACTACACCCAACTCCCCGACGGCTGGTTCCGCCGCTGCGGCGCCACCGGCCTGCGTCTCCCCGCAATTAGCCTCGGCTGCTGGCACAACTTCGGAGCGCCCGGCACCGCCTCGTACGGCGGCTCCGAGGAAAAGGCGTTCCACAAGAACGCGCGCGCGATGCTCTTCCGGGCCTTCGATCTCGGCATCACGCACTTCGACCTGGCCAACAACTACGGCCCCCCGCCCGGCTCCGCCGAGGAGCGCGTGGGGCGGATTCTGGAAGAGCTGCCGCGGGACGAGCTGATCATCGCCAGCAAGGCGGGCTACCGGATGTGGCCGGGACCTTACGGTGATGGCGGCTCCCGGAAGTACCTGCTGGCGAGCCTGGACCAGTCGCTGCGGCGGCTGCGGCTGGACTACGTGGACATCTTCTACTCCCACCGCCCGGACCCCGAAACGCCGCTGGAGGAGACCCTCGGCGCTCTCGACCACGCCGTGCGCAGCGGCAAGGCACTGTACGCGGGGATCAGCAACTACAGCGGCGCGCTCACCGCGGATATCCTCCGCATCTGTGAGCGGGACGGACTCATCAAGCCGATCATCCACCAGCCCAGCTACAGCATGCTCCGCCGCCAACCGGAGGCGGACCTATACCCGGTCACCGCGCGCCTCGGTCTGGGCGTCATCGCGTTCAGCCCGCTGCGGCAGGGGCTGCTATCCGGCAAGTACCTCCAGGGCATCCCCGAGGACTCCCGCGCTGCGGTACCGGCCGGGTTCCTCAAGCGCGAGGACGTAACACCCGAGCTGGTAGCAAAGCTCCGTCAGCTCAACGACATCGCGGCGGCGCGAGGCCAATCGCTCGCGCAGATGGCGCTCACGTGGGTGCTCCGCCCCGGCGCCGCCACCAGCGCCCTCATCGGAGCAAGCCGCCCGGAGCAGCTCGACGAGAACGTCCGCGCGCTCGACGCCGCCCCGCTCAGCGCCGACGAGCTCCGCCGCATCGACGAGATCCTCGTCGCGGCATAGACCGCAGACAACGACAGAGCCCCAGCCCCGCCACCGACCTTCCGGTCGACGGTAGGGCCGGAGCTCCGTCTCGGCCTACCTCTCGCACCACACCACCGCTCAGCCCAACACGGCCTGGCCGAATGGGGTTACGTAACACCGTTCCCCAGAGCAGCGTGCCTGGGCGGCTCGGCACCGTCCCCGTTTCCCCACGGGTTCTGCTAGTTGACTACGACCAGGGAATGGGGGGAGGGAACGTGCAGACCCGACGGGCGGTGCTGCGTAGGGGCACTCGCCGTGGTTGCCCTCGCCAGGCCGACCTCCCGGCGTTGGCAGAGCCGTACCCACCCATCGGGGCGGTACGGCTTTGCGCCCGCCCGCACCGTCGTCGTTTGCAGGGCAACCACGGATGCCACGTCGGATGCCCCTACCCCCCGTGCCCGCGGAAACTAGCAAGCCTCGTTTTCCAGGCGTCGCAGCGCAGGCCCGTTACCACTCCGATCGCTGATGACGGAGCAGCGGCGGCGACCTGCTAACAACCCGAGGGCCAGTCCCCTTACTGTCCTAAGGACGAACGGCCGGATTACCTATACCCCTTACAACAGTGTAATATAAATCATAAGTTGCAGAGGAGTTGCGCCACCCGGTTCGAATCATGTTAGGCGGAGCCTCGCACGGCTGCCGTTCTTCCCTCCTCAAGGTTACCGAGCGGGACACTGGCCGGGAGTTCTGCTGGTGTCGTTCCAAGGAGTTCATTGATGAATCGATCCACGCCCCTATCCGGGGTGGCTGCCCTGATTCTCGCGGCCGGACTGGCCGCCGTTGCCGGCGTCACGGTCCCGGGCCGGGCCGTCGCCGCAGGGGTGGCGCCGGAAAACGAGTCCCCTGCGCAGACGCAGAAGGCGCAGCGCCAGCTTCTGGAGAAGCAGCAGAACTCGCAGCGAGCCCAGGCCCCGACCCGCCGCTCCCCGCGTTCGTCCCGGATCAGTGCTTTATCCGCGCCCGCAGCCAGCGCGGAAAGCGAGCCGAACAATTCGCCGATAGTTGCGAACCCCTTGACGGTGTCCAGCAGTCACGCCTCGATCTCCGGCTCCATCAACCCCGCCGGGGACGTGGATGTCTTCTCCTTCACCGCCGCCGCCGGCTCGAGGATCTGGGCGCACACGGATACCGGCGGCACCCAGAACGCCGGAGCGAACTCGCTCGACACGGTGCTCAGCTTGTACGGTCCGGATGGCACGACTCTCATCGAACTTGACGATGATGATGGCACCGGGAACGGCGGCGACAGCTCCGTCGAAACCGGACTTGCGTCGGTGATCGCCGGGACGACCTTACCCGTTACCGGAACCTATTATCTGGTCGTGGACGCATTCGGACTTACGGACGTCATCGACCCGTACACACTCTTCCTGACGATCACCGGCGCCGACGGGATTTCCGAGGTGGAGTCCAACGATACGACCGGAACCGCGCAGCCGCTGTTTTCCGGCTCCAACGCCCTGGTCGAGGGAGCGATCAACGCCGCGGGAGACGCGGACTACTACACCGTCCAGGCAGCGGCCGGATCGGTCCTGTCGATCGTGGCCGATGCTGATCCGGAGCGAGATGGAACCGGTACGGACCTGCTGTTGACGCTGTTCGACACAGACGGAACCACCCCGCTACTTACGATCGACAGTTCGATCACCGGGTCCGCGGAGAACCCGGCTGGCGAAGCGGCGCCGTTCGTCTTCGCCGTTGCCGGCACCTACTTCCTGCGGGCGACCCACTTCAACCCAGGCGACACCGGAACGTACGACCTGCTGGTAGGCGCCACCGCCTGTGGGCTCATCTGCCCTGCCAACATCACCGTCAGCAACGATCCGAACCAGTGCGGCGCGGTGGTCAACTACCCGGCGCCTACCATCGGAGCCACCTGCGGCGTAGTCACCTGCAGCCCGCCTTCCGGCAGCTTCTTCCCGGTCGGGACCACGCTGGTCACCTGCACCGCAACGGCCGGAGACACCTGTGTCTTCACCGTCACGGTCAACGACACGCAGCCGCCGTCCGTCACCTGCCCCGCCAACGTCACGGTCGCCAACGACCCGAACCAGTGCGGCGCGGTGGTCAACTACGCAGCGCCCACCAGTGGCGATAACTGCCCCGGTATCACGACGGTCTCCAGCCCGCCTTCGGGCAGCTTCTTCCCGGTGGGGGCCACCATGGTCACCGCCACGACTACTGATGCCGCCGGCAATACCGCCTCATGCAGCTTCACCGTCACGGTGAACGACACACAGCCGCCGTCCATTACCTGTCCCGCCAACGTCACGGTCGGCAACGACCCGAACCAGTGCGGCGCGGTGGTGAACTACGCAGCGCCCACCAGCAGCGACAATTGCCCCGGCGTCAACACCGTCTCCAGCCCGCCCTCCGGCAGCTTCTTCCCGGTGGGGACCACCACGGTCACCTCCACGGCGACCGATGCCGCGGGCAACACGGCGACCTGCACGTTCACCGTCCGGGTCAACGACACGCAGGCGCCCACGATCACCTGCCCGCCGAACATGACGGTAAACCAGGACTCCGCCTTCGGAGCCGTGGTCCCGTTCACGGTCAACGCCAGCGATAACTGTCCGAGTGTGACTGTGGCCTGCTCGCGCAACTCCGGCTCGGTGTTCCCGCTCGGCACCTCCGTGGTCACCTGCACCGCAACGGATGCCGCCGGCAACACCGCCACCTGCACCTTCACGGTAACGGTGGTTCCGCCGCCGAGCACGGCGGGGCACGTCAACGGCTCCGGCACCATCCGCACGGCGGCCTCCCGGGCCGCGAACTTCCGCTTCGACGTCCGGGCCACCAGCCCCACCGCGGTGACCGGAAACGTCTTCTTCACCGATCCGCAGGCGCGGAAGACGTTTACGAGCACCCAGATCACGGCCCTGGTAATCACCGGGAACCAGGCACGGATCTTCGGGAAGGGCGTGGTGCGCGGCCGGCGCATCGTGTCCGACTTCGTGGTCGACATCGAGGACCTGGGCCGGCCCGGCGCCCGCCGAGACCGGTTCCGGATCGAGATCAGCGACGG
>JAJFMS010000560.1 GCA_020696885.1 Armatimonadota bacterium
GGAGGTGCGTGAGCAGGACGGTCGTGATGTCGGCCGGTGACACGCCGCGCTTCGCGAGGTTGTCGATCACCGAGTCGCCCGGCTCCAGGGCGGTGAAGCCGGCCTCTTTGGCGCTGAGCTTGGAGCCGTAGCCGGTGTCCACCAGCACGGTCTCAGCGCCGGTGCGGAGGAGGAGGCAGTTGGCATCGAGCTGGATCCGGCCGAGCTCGTCGGGCGGGTAGAGCCGGGACCACAACGGGCGCGGGACCACGCCGAACATCCCGCCTCCGTCCAGGCGGAACCGGCCTCCGCTGACTATTTCTACGTCGAATGCGCCTACCCGCATACCGTCCTCCTCGCCGCGCGCCCTGCGAGGAGTTATAACGCTGATTAGCCTTGGATGAAGGGACTCAAGGGACTCAAGGGACCTAAGGGACCGTGGGGCCTTTCAGGTGCTGTCCGGTGCGGCAGTCTAGCCCCAGCAGGACGCTGGGGCTAGAGAGGCCGTCTGCGGCAGGCATGCGACCTAGCAGGTAGAGCCGGCTGCGCGGCGCGGGCGCCAGCCGGAGCCCCTGGCCGGGGCCGAGGTTCTGCTTCCAGAGGCTGCGCCCCGTGCCAGAGAACCCGGTGAGGAGCAGTTGGCCCGGGTAGTCGGTGCCCAGGACGAACAGCTTGGAGCCGTCCGCGGCGAGGTCCGCCACGCCGGCCGTGGAGTCGGGTTGGTCGTCCGTTTGCCATGGCTGGAGGCTCCAGCGCACCGAGCCCTCGCGGGATCGCAACCGCAGGGCGGCCGGAGTGCCCTGGTAGCGGCCGGCGGCCACGGTGTCGCTGCCCACGGTCACGAGCCGGGCCGGAGTCTCGAAGGCGTACTGCGGCGGCCCCGCGGACTCCCAGAGGAAGCGGCCGGCCGCGGAGTCGAGGCGCGCCACGTAGAAAGCGCGCGTGTCATCCAGGGTGTTCCGGAGGCTTCCGCCCACTGTTACGTCTCCCCGGGAGTCCACGGTAAGCGCCCGAAGCTGTGGATAGCCCACTTCGCGGAGACTCTCCGAGGGTGCCGCGACGCGCCAGAGCTGGGCTCCGGTGTCGCCGGCAAGCTTGACGCCGACGAACGACATACCGGTGGCCAGCACGTCTCCACGCCGGTCCAGCGCCAGTTCGCGGACGAGCACGTCCGCGGCGGCCCAGTACCAGAGCGGCGCGCCGTTCGCGGGGTCCAGCCGGCAGATCACCGCGCTGAGCTGACCTTCGTTCCGGACGTAGCCGCCGAGCACCACCTGCCCCGCGGTCCCGAGCGCCAGCACCTCTCCGGCGCCTTCCAGGGTGCCGCCGCCCGCGGTGGGAGGGCTCACGGGGGCGCGCCAGAGCAGCCGACCGTCCGCGCCCGAGTACCGCGCCGCCACGATCGAGCTTTGCGTGCCGTCCGTGGACTCGCCGCCGGCCACGAACACGTCGCCGGTACGGTCGATCACCATCGCCCGCGCTTCCCCCGGGAGGGCGCTCTCCGGGCGGGCATCCGTGGACCAGAGGAGCGTGCCGGCCGCATCGTACTTCGCGAGGTAGAACGAGCGGGAAGCCTCGCTGCCCCGGGAGCCGGCCACGACCGCGTTCCCGAGCCGGTCCGCCGCCAGCGCCTGGAGGTCGACGCCTACGGGGGCGGATCGGGTCCAGGCTCGGGCCGCGCCGGGGAAGAGGAGCGAGGCGGCCAGCGCCGCCACGGACGCGACACGGAGGGCGGGGGGTACTGCTAGTGAGGACATCAGGTGTAAAAGCGCGGGGAATACTACTGTGCGCGGCTTTTACCCGGGGGCTGACGCGACAAAACAATGCCTGTCTGGGCAAGCGAAGGGGCCGTTGGCGGAGTTATACAGCTAGCGTGGCTGTGCCGGAGACCAGCGGGCGTGCACCTGATTTCCACAACGACTACTTTGGCGGGGGTCCGCCCCCGGCCCTGGTCGGTAGCGCCCACCCTCCCGCGAGTTGGGCCTGCGCTTCGCCCTTTCACGTCCCGAGAAAGACACTCGGGACTAACGGGCGGCTTGGCGTGGAGACTCGTCGACAGCTACCCGCGGCCACAAGCGCGGTGAAGTCCCTACTGGCGGATCACGGGTGGGCGCTACCGCCTGCGAGCCGCCACCCAAAGGGTGCCCGGCTCCACCCTAAAGGGTACCCGGTCGGGGGCTTCACAATGGCGCCGCCCCGGCGCCGGGGGATGGCTCCTGTCCGGGAGGCGGTGGACAGCCCGCGAGCGACTAACCTAGGAAGACCAGGGCGCCAGCCGGGCTACCGGGGGTTACCGGCGGGACATCCGCATGATCCGGATCTGGTTGAAGATAACTGCGGTCAGCAGGACCCCGCCCACCACCATCCCGCGCCAGAGGGTGGGGTTGCTGAGGTTGATGTTGATCATGCTCAGGATGCCTTCCAGCAGCATCGCGCCGAGCACCGTGCCGATCACGCTGCCGCGCCCGCCGGTGAGCACGGCGCCGCCGATGACCGCGGCGGAGATGGCGTTCAGCTCGAACATAACGCCGCTGTTCGGGTCGCCCTGGGCGCCGTATCCGGCGTAGAGCACGGCCGCCACGCCGCCCAGCAGGCTGCAGGTGCCGTAGACGAACGCCCGGACGTGGAAGACGTTTACGCCGGAGAGGCGGGAGGCTTCTTCGTTGCTGCCCACGGAGTAGACCCGGCGGCCGACCCGCGTGTACTGGAGGACGGCGACCATCACCACGCCGACCACTACCAGGATGACGCTGGAAACCGGCAGGCCCACCCCGGTGCCGGCCAGGAAGATCTTGCGGTTGCCCAGGAACGTGATCAGCTCGAACCGGTCGATCGGGATCGGGACGGCGTTGTTCAACAGCAGCGCGCCGCTGCGCAGGATCGACATCGAAGCGAGCGTCACCACGAAGGGAGGCAGCTTCAGATACTGGATGAGCGTGGCGTGGAGCAGTCCGAGCCCGAGCGAGAAGAGCATCACTACCAGGATACCGATGGCCGTGGCCTGACCCACCGGCATCCCGCCATCCGCCAGGCGGCCCATTACCGTGGCCAGGAGCATCCCATCAAACGAGATCAACGAGCCCAGGCTGAGGTCGATGCCGCCGGTGAGGATCACCAGCAGCTCCCCGATCGCGAAGATCGACTGGAGGCTGATCGAGCGCGCGAGGCTCTCCGTATTGAACGGGCTGAGGAACTGCGGCAGGCTGCCGCGCAGCCCCAGCAGCCCCAGCAGCAGGAAGATGACGACGAGCACGCTCCCCTCAGGGGTGGCGAGCCAGCGGGAGACAAGTTTGCCGAATCCGGCGGGTGCTGGCTTGGAGATGGTCGCTTCCGGCATCGGTGACTCCTGCTCGTTCAGAAGGTGCGCGCTTTTCTCAATGCTCTTTAGTTAAGACCCTTTGCAAATCCTCTGCCGGCAACAATCACGCAACAATCGTTGATTAAGGCAGCCGGGGACGGGTCTCATGTGCCACGGGAGAGACCGGGCGCAGGGGCATGCCCGGCGCCTGGCATCTCCCGTTCACGCGAGGGTGGAGGCGGCGTCAGGAGGACTTGATGCCGATCTTCTCCAGGCGCTGGATGTAGTCCTTGACCGTAGCCGGCGTCACCACCTCGACCCCGGTGTCGATGATGCCGTCCGCCGGGATCTTCATCTCTTCCTTCGCGGCCGAGAAGCCCTTCTTGTTGATGAGGTAGAGCAGCTTGGTGGAGAGGTAGCCGAAGTCGTACGGCTTCTGGACCACCGTGGCGTCGATGTTGCCCTTCTCGAGCTCCTTGAGCGTCACCGGCTCGGCGTCGAACGCCACAATCTTGTACTTGTCGCGCAGACCCTTCTGGCTGAGCACCGCGTTGACGATCTGCGGGCCGTTGTAGCTGAAGAGGCCGAGGAAGCCCTGGATGGAATCGCCGTGCTTGGTGATGGCGTCTTCCACGTTCTTGCGGGCGCGGGCGGAATCTTTGTTGTCGTCGATCACGTCGATCAGCTCGATGTTGTGGCCCTTGATCGCCTCGACGAAGCCGTCTCGCCGCTCGCGCGCGTTCGCGGCGCTGATGTTGCCGACGAAGCCGACGAACTTGCCGCCGTTGGGCAGCAGCTTCACGGC
>JAJFMS010000561.1 GCA_020696885.1 Armatimonadota bacterium
AAGGGGTGAGCGGGCTAGCCGCCAAGGAACGAGCCCTCGTCGTAGTCGACGACCTGGTCGCCAGCAGCTATGCCGGCGCCGCATGGAACCGGCAGCGCTGCCTTGCGCTGGTATCCGTTCCCCTGCAGTGCAAGGGGATGCTCGTCGGCAGCATCGACCTTGTAATGGACGGCGTGCAAGGCTTCGGACACAGGGAACGGGAGCTACTCTCCGCACTCGCGGACGAGATCGCGATGGCGGTCGTGAATACGGAGCTTTACGCAGGCACGCAGCGTAAGATCGAGGACCTCTCGGCCCTGCACCAGTGCAGTCGTGACCTGGGTTCCACCCCGGATCTGCGGGCGGTGCTGGACTTGACCGCGCAGCGGATGGCGCAGCTCCTCCGGTTAGAGCGCACTGCCGTGTTGTTCTGGCTGCCGGAGACCGGAGAGCTGACAGGTGTCGCCGCTAGTGGATTTCCTGCGGCCTCAGTCCTGGCGCTGCGGGCCCCGGTGGAGACCCTTCCGGCCGCCGGGTTCGTGCTCCGGAGCGGGCAGACCTGGCTCAGCACGAACCCTGCTGAAGAGGGATTGCTTCCGCTCGCGTTCCTGCAGGAGGCGCAAGTCTCCTCGCTGTTAGCGGTCCCGCTGATTGCGGATGACGAGGTCCTGGGACTGCTGGTGGGTGACCGCCGCCAGGAGCCGCTGCGTCTCTCCGCCGATGAGATGGACCTGGCGATGATTTTCGCCAACCAGGCCTCCGTCTGGATGGCCCGCTCCCGCGCGCTCGCTAATGCCACCGCGGCGGAAGCGAAACTGCGCGATCTCCTGGAATTAGCCCCGGATGCGATCGTGCTGGTCGGCCGTGACGGCCGGATCGAACTGGTGAACAGCCAGTGTGAGCAGATGTTCGGTTACGGCCGCGCGGACCTAGTAGGTCGCCCCGTGGAGAGGCTCATTCCGGAGCGCTATCACGGCGGACACGCCGGTCACCGTGCTCATTACCACCGCGATCCTCGTACCCGCCCGATGGGCTCCGGGTTGGACCTCTACGCCCGGCGCCAGGATGGTAGTGAAATCCCGGTCGAGATCAGCCTGAGCCCCACTTCAACGGATGACGGGGCCTTTGTGATTACGATCATCCGGGACGTGAGCGAGCGGAAGCGAGCTGAGGAAGAGCGCGCGCAGCTCCTGGCTAGTGAGCAGGAGAAGAGCGAGCAATTGAAGCTGGCGATCCGGGAAGCGCATCACCGGATCAAGAACAACCTGCAGGCGATCTCGGACCTGCTCTACCTCGAGTTGGCTTCCGGGGAGATCGCTTCGCCGGAAGAGATTCTGCGTGAGAGTGTGGAGCGGATCCAGTCGATCGCGCTCGTGCATGACCTGCTCTCACAAGATGAGGACGTGCAGACGGTCGACGTCCGCGCATTGGCGGAGCGGCTGGTGCCGATGGTGCTTCGCGGTGGGCGCCTCTCGGCGAACGCTCTGTCGCTGCAGCTCCAGGTGCCCTCGCTCTCCCTCTCTTCCAAGAAGGCCACCACGCTGGCGCTGATCCTGAACGAGCTGCTTAGCAATGCGGCAAAACACGCGTTTGTCGGCCGGCAGCAAGGGCGCTTGCAGGTGTGTCTTAGCCCGGCCGAAGAAGGCTTGCTGCTCCGGGTAGAAGACGACGGCCCCGGCTTGCCGCCGGAATTCGAGCTGGCGCGAGATGCCAGTGTGGGGTTGCAGGTAGTTCGCACACTGGCAGAGCGGGACCTGGCAGGAAAGCTGCGTCTCTCCCGGGGTCCGGGCCTGATCGCGGAAGTCTGGTTTCCCTGGTAGTGGCTGCGAACGAAGGGGCTGCGGAGGTAGATCCAATGACGAAGGTGCGGGTACTGATCTGTGAGGATGAAGGGTTGACGGCCCTGCGTCTACAGGCGAGCCTCACCCGGATGGGCTACGAGGTGGTGGGCGAAGCCCGGGACGGCGAGGAAGCCGTGGCTGCAGCCACCCGCCTGAAGCCGGACGCGATCCTGATGGACATCCGCATGCCCAAGCAAGACGGCATCGCGGCGACTCAGCAGATCATGCGAGACCGGCCTACCGCCATTGTGATGATCACGGCCTACAACGAGCGGGAGTTGGTGGAGGCCGCGCTGAAGGCCGGCGCCTCCGGCTACCTGGTGAAGCCGGTTAGCGACGAGCAGATCGAGCCGGCCCTGAAAGTAGCCCTGAGCCGGTTCGGGGAGTTGAGCGATCTGCGGGGGGAGCTGACGGACCTGAAGCAGGCGCTGGAAGCGCGGAAGCTGGTGGAGCGTGCGAAGGGGATCTTCATGCGCCGCTTCCAACTCGCCGAGGACGAGGCTTACCAGCGGCTGCAAAAGCTGAGCCGGGACCGTCGCCAGTCGCTCAAAGAGACCGCGCAGCAAGTCATCGCAGCAGTGGAACTGCTGGGGTAATCGCTGCATCGGGCGGTGAAGCGGCGCACAATTCTTTTGAAATTGACTGCGTCACCAGCACCTTCTGCGCCCGTCCTGATTACTAGTAGTTTGATCCGACGGCCTGTTCCCCGAACGCGCGGCCGTCGGAGGGGCCAAGACCGCCCTGTCTCACGAACGCTTTGCCTGCAGAAAAGCGCTCGTAAGGCAGGGCGTCTTTCATGTCTGGACAGCAAGGAAGTACATGTCCACCACTGTAAAGCGAGTAAACCCTCCAGCACTGCACATCGCCCGGGTTCCGGGCGAGCTCGGCCCGGTGGTCCGTTGCTCGGGCGATCTGACGCTGGCAACCCGAGAGGCACTGCAGAGGGAGCTCCAACTCCTGACATCGCTGCGCCCGGTAACGCTCATCCTGAACGTGGCCGGCTGCCGCACCCTCGATCTGGACGGGCTCCTCCTCATCCTGGAGTTTTACCAGCGGCTGCGGGCGGCGGGAGGTCGCCTGGCCCTGGTAGCGAGCACCGATGGGGTGGGGCGTATCATCTGGGAACTGGGGATTGACTGGTATCTCCCGGTGTTCCCGACCGAGGGCACCGCCCTGTTGGTCCTGCGCGGCGGTGGGCCAGCCGACGCGCCGCCTCCTCCGGGGCACGCCGCGCGGGAAGAGACCCTGGCGGCGTGGCGCGGGGTCCTCGCGGTTTTGGACGAGTTACCCGGAGCGGAGGTGGCGGCCCGAATCACCGCGAGCCACGGCCTGTGCCGGCGGGCGGAGGAACTGGCCGGAACTGCCGGTATCGACGTGAGCCGGCGCTGTTACCTTTGCCCACTGTTCCAGGCGCGGGGAGCGCACCCGGTAGACATGGGGTGCCAGAGCCTGACCCAGCCAATGCTGGACGCTCTCCTTACTGAAGACCGCGGCGCGGCCCGGTTGCAGGTTGCCCGGCTCATCAGCCTGATGGAAGCCATGCCCCTCCCGCAGGAATGACACCAGCCCAGACGATGGCCCTCTCATTACACCGCATCGAAACGGAGCAAACGATGGAAGTTGAACTCACCCCAGCGCCCGGTACGGCGTATCTCGGCAGGGATCAGGTGCGGGCTTTGGACCTGCAAAGCCTCGCCGCGTCGCTGCGATCGGAACGGGACCGGCAGGAAGGCAGCTTCCCCCGGACGACCCTGGTGAAGACGCCGGAAGTGCGCGTGGTGGCCGCGCTGCTGAGCCAGGGCGAGCGGTTGGAAGACCGCGAGGCATCCCGGCCGGTGGCAATCCAGGTGGTGGACGGAGAGATTCGGGTGCAACTCGGAGAGGAAGTGCTTTACGCTCGTTCGGGTGAGTTGCTGGCGCTACCCGCGGCGAGCTCCTTCTCGGTCGAGGCAGTCCGGGAGAGTAGCCTGCTGCTCATCGCCTCTGAATCACCTGCTCCGGAAGGCATGCGCGAGGTTCCGGACGGCACCGTTACCGTGGAATGGGAGCCGGCGCTCCAGGAACTGACCGCGGCAGAAGTGATGAATCCCGCCGTGGTCGCGCTAGCTCCCGGTACCCCCCTGAACACCATTGTCGAGCAGCTGGCGGAGTGCCGGATCAGTGCCGCACCGGTCATCAATGTGGCCGGCGAGGTGATCGGAATGGTCAGCGAGACGGACCTGATCGATGAGGAGAAGCGCCGCGTCCGGCTGCCGCG
>JAJFMS010000562.1 GCA_020696885.1 Armatimonadota bacterium
GGCGCCACCTCGAAGCTGCTGCCGTCACGCCGGTTCGAAGGCTTCCAGCCGCCCCCGAAGCGGATCCAGGACGTGGAGGAGCATCACCTCGACTGGATTCGCGCCTGCAAGGAGTCGCCGGGCTCCCGCACCGAGGCAGGCAGCAACTTCCAGTACGCCACCGCGTTGACGGAAATGGTGCTGCTGGGGAATCTCGCGCTCCGGACCGGCAAGCGCATCGAGTGGGACGGCCCGAACGCCCGCGCCCTGAACGCGCCGGAAGCAGAGCCGCTCATCCGGAAGCAGTACCGGAAGGGCTTCGGTCTGGAGTAGGACGGACCCCACCCCGCAGGCCCACAGGGCCCCCCGGCACCCCTCCCCAATTTCATTGAAGAGGGACCGGGGGGCGGTGGGATGGTGCTGCTGGGCTGAGCGGGAGACCCCTCCCCGCCCTTCGGGCACCCCTCCCCATCCTATCGGATGGAGAGGGGCCGGGGGCGGTAGGGACGGTGAGGCTTGGCCCAGGGGAGACCTTGTGCTGCTGGGCCGTTCGCGATCACAGCGCCGGCAGGACCTTCGGGGCCTCTTCGTAGGCGATCAGCTCTTTCAGGAGCCCCGGCTCGGGACCCCGGCCGCCGCGTGCGAAATACCAGGTCTGCGCCACCAGCGTCAGCATCGCGAATGCCAGCTTGGCCCACGGGGGGATGAATGCGGGCGGGGTGATGAAGCCCTCGATGAGCCCTGCCACCACGAGCATCGCGCCCCCGCCCATCGCGAGGAGCACGGCCAGGCGGCCGCGTTCGATCAACGCGTCGCGGCGGGAGCGGTTCCCGGGGGCCAGCACGGCACTGGCGATCAGGAATCCGGCGCCGCCCATCACGGCGATCGCGGAGAGCTCGATGATCCCGTGCGGCAAGATCAGCGACCAGAAGGTGAGCGCCGTTTCCGGGCGCGTCATCGCCTCTCCCAGGATGCCGAGCATCATGCCGTTCTCGATCATGGCCCACGCCGTGGGGATCCCCAGGAACACGCCGCCGGCAAAGCAAGTGAGCCCGATGGCGATGTTGTGGGTCATGATGTACGAGCTGGTGATCGCCATCTCCGACGGGCCGATCTGGTGCCCGGTGGTGGTCTTCCAGTGCTCGCGGAGGATCGGCATCTGCTTCACCAGGCCGGCCGGCAGCATGTAGTAAGCGCCGGCGGGGTCCCGCTGGTTCAGCTCCCAGCCGAACAGGGCCGCCGCCAGCATCAACGCCCCGGCGACGGCGACGTATTTCCAGGTGTAGCGGAAGAGGCGTGGGAAGTCGATCCAGAGAAAGGTTAAGAGATCCCGGGCCTGGAACCGACGGGAGCGGTAGACCTGGGCATAGGCGCGCGCGACCAGGTCGTTGAGGTACTCCAGCACCTCGGCGTTGGCGGTCTTGGCGCGTGCCGTCACCAGGTCCGAGGAGGCGCGGCGGTAGAGCGTGCCGAACTCTCGCACTTCGGCGGTGGACAGCTTGCGGAGCCCGCCCTCCTCCACGCGCTCGAGCAGCACCTCCAGCCGCCGCCAGCCTTCCTGACGCCGGTGCAAGAACTGGTTAAGATCGGTCGTACGGGCAATGGCCAACGGGCACCTCGTCGAGAAGTCAATGAAGAACGAGCATCGCGTTCTAACGCCGGAAAGTGTGGAGTTCGTCTACGAGCTCGGCGGGTTGGGGAGCCGGATGGTGGCGGCCTTCATCGACCACGCGATCCTCGCCCTGGTGCTGACCACCCTCTGGCTGGTGGGCTGTGTACTCATCATACCGGCGATGGCGTTCGCTGGGGTGATCGCTTCGGCCGCGATCGTCGGGACCTTCGCGCTCTATTTCGGCTACTTTGCGTACTTCGAGTGGCGCTGGAACGGTCAGACGCCGGGCAAACGGGCGATGGACCTCCGCGTGATCGACGATCGCGGCATGAACATCGACGCGTTCCAGGCGCTCACCCGGAATCTTTTCCGCATCGTGGACATGATGCCCTTTCTCTTTGCGGCGGACTTCCTCGCTTTCGGGTTCTACGCGTTCGGCGGCATCGCGGCCTGGCTGAGCCCGCGGCAGAAGCGCCTGGGAGACTGGGCGGCGGGCACCCTGGTGGTGCGGACCCGCAAGCGGGTAATGCCCAGCGCGATCATCGCGCCCAACGAGAAGTACAACACGCTCCAGGAAGATCTCTCCCTGCGGCATCGTATCCGGCGCAGCCTCTCGCTGGACGAGCGGGAACTGCTCCTCCAGCTTTGTCTCCGGCGCAACGAGCTGGAGTTCGAAGGACGTCAGGCCCTGTTCGCCGACGCGTCCGCGCTGCTCGAAGAGCGGCTAGAGATCACCCGCGAGCCGTTCATGAGCGAGGAGAAGTTCGTGCAGAACATCGTGGCCGTGGCGTTGGATGAGACGCGTGGAGCCCTGGTTGATGCGAGCAGAAGCCGCTGATTGGCACGGAGTGATGGAGTATTGGAGTATTGGAGTATTGGAGTATTGGAGTATTGGAGTATTGGAGTATTGGGATAGCGCGGCCGTGGGCCGCACCGGCGGTCCACCACTCCACCACTCCACCACTCCACCCAACCCTCCAGTCATTCGATGGCCGCGTTCATCTCCCAACTCATCCGCAGCCGCTGGACAAACCTCGCCGCGGTCGCCGTGATCGTGGCGGCCCTGCTGCTGCCGCCGGACCGAGGGTTCGGGCTGCCGCTCTGCCAGTTCCGGAGTATGACGCACCTACCGTGCCTCGCCTGCGGGCTCACCCGGAGTTACATTGCGCTGGCACATCTGGACGTGTCACGAGGGGCCTTCTACCACCCGTTGGGGCTGGTGCTGTTTCCGTTCACGCTGTTCGTAGGGGCGATGGTACTGGTGCGCGAGCCGGTGCGTGCGCGAGTCGCGGGGTGGGTGGAGCGGCAACGCCTCCCGCTGAACCGGATCGGCGCGGCGCTGCTGGTGTTTTTCATCGTCTATGGCTTTGGTCGGATGGCATGGCTGCTGGTGACCCGGCAGCCTTCGCCCTGGTAGGGCGTAGAGCGGCCATAATGCGTGTAGCTTGATGCGTAAAGGCCAGCGCGCGGAAGCGGTTTCCTTACACATTACGAATTACGCATCACGCACCGGCGCCCCGCAAGGACCATCGACCGCAGCCGGAGTAATGGAGTAGCGGCGATCCGGCGTATCATTGGCTGTTGGATCGAACGTTCTCTGGCTCGTAGACCGCACTGAATACCGTGGCCACCTGTACCAACCACCCCGCCGATGACGCCGCGCAGCCGTGTACGCGCTGCGAGCGCCCTTTCTGCGACCGTTGCCTGGCCGAGTTGTTGGGGCAGCGGCTGTGCGTGGAATGCAAGGCCGGCTACCTCTCCGAGTTGGTGGGGCCGGACGAGTCGGGTGGGGAGCGGGCTGCCTATGCGGTCCCGCCGGAGCGGCGGGTGCGGCATCCGTACGCGCTGCTGGCGCTGGTGATCCCGGTGATAGGATACGTCACGTTCGTCTGCTCCCCGGTGACGGGGGCAGTGGGCCTTTGGCTCGGAGCGCGAGCGTTGCGGGACATCAACGCCAGCGGGCACTACTCCGGCCGGACCCTGGCCCTGGCCGGGATGGTGGTGTCCGGCGGCGTCCTGGTGACGTGGGTGGTCGCGGTAGCTGCGACGCTCCTGTTCCGCATCATGGGCTGAATCTGGCGGCCGAGTAGTCTCAACACAGCGAGATGGCGCGCAAGATGCGCAGAATCGACGGTGTGACCGGGGCGGGGTGATGGAGTAGTGGAGTATGGGAGTAATGCGGACCGGTGCGGCCATTCGGCCGCCTTCTTCCAGCACTCCATTACTCCAGCACTCCATTACTCCCCTTTGGTTCTGGGTTAGGGAGGGACATGGAAGGTAACTGCCCGAAGTGCCGGGTGCGTCTGGAGCTTCCCGCTTCGGGCGTCTACCAATGCGAGCGCTGCAAGTCCCGGTTTGAGGTTGCGCTGGGATCCCCCCACCCGCCGGCGCCGCCCGCTCCCGCGCTGGGCGCGGCATGGCCGGCCTGGGGAGGGCCGGCCGGGGCGCCGGGGGGGCCGCCGCCCGCCATGCCGCTGGAAGGCGGCCGCCTGTGCACCACGCACGTGGAAGGCCGCGCGTACTGCCCCAAGTGCTTCGACCTGCTCTATAGCCGCGGCGCCCTGGGGTTCGCCCAGCGGCAGTTCACGGCGCCGGGCATCACCCTGGCGTTGGGGCTCGCCGCGCTGTTCCTCCTCTGCCTGTGCTTCCCGCTCTCGATCCCGGTGGGCGTGGGCGGCCTGGTTACCGGCGCGCGGGCGCTCCGGGAGCACCGCGCACGCCCGGAGCTGCCGAACCGCGGGCTGACCGTAGGCGGAATGGCGCTCTCCGGCATCTCGATCGTGGGCAGCGTGATCATCATCGGCGTGATCGTCTGGTTCTCGATGAACCGCTGAACATCGTAACTGAGAGGATGACGACGCGATGACCCCCGAGTTAGACACTCCACTGGACGTGATGGAGATCGGCGGCGGACGCCGGTTAGCGGTAAGCCGCGACGGGCTGTGCGTAGAATCGCGTTCCGGCGGAACGTGGACGCGCGCTCGCGTCATCCCGTATGACGATGTCCGCGCCCTCTACCGCTATCAGACCACCGACTGGGGTTCATTGGTGCTCCTCGGCGGGCTCTGGGTCGTGCTGCTGCTGGTGCTGCTGGTGGCGGCGGCCGTGGCGCGGTGGTCAGCAGGGCTGAGTATCGGGTCCGCCGCGGCGCTGACCGTGCTGTTCGTGGTCCTGGGCATCGTGCGCGGCCGGAACGTGCCGCTTCGGCTCCTCCGCATCGAGGCCTACAGCGGCGCCCTTCAGGTGCCGGAGCGCTCTCCCGCCTTCTTCGCGAGCCTCGCGGCCCAGGTCCATCCCGCCGCCAGTCCGGCCCCAGCGGCGCCTTCACCGGCGCCCGCAGTGGAACCACCGCCGGTCCCTGTAGACTTACCTGACGAGAGCAGAAACCACTAACGGGGATGGCGTATTGGACTCGTGGGGTAGTGGAGTGTTGTTGCCTGCCACCCATTACTCCACTACTCCACGACTCCTGGGATAGCGGCCAGGGCACACTGCTGGTGCCGGCGCCGCGCGGGATGTGAGTGAATGGAGACCTCGGAGCGGAACGCAGCGGGACGGATCGTGCTGGCCGGCGGCAGCGGCTTCCTGGGCCAGCACCTGGCGAGCAGCCTGGCGGCATCCGGCTTCGAGGTCGTGGTCCTCGCTCGCCGGCTCCAGCCTTCGACCCCAATCGCCCGCTGGGTGCAGTGGGACGGCGCGAGCCTCGGCCCGTGGGCGCGGGAGCTGGACGGCGCGGGCGCCCTGGTGAACATGGCGGGTCGGAGCGTGAACTGCCGCTACGATGCGCGGAATCGGGAAGAGATCCTGGAGTCCCGCCTCCGCTCCACCCGCGTGCTGGCCGACGCCCTCATCGGCTGCG
>JAJFMS010000563.1 GCA_020696885.1 Armatimonadota bacterium
CTCGCGGGCGGCGCAGGGGCGCGGGGCACCTTCGCCCAACAGCCCGACTCTGCCCGGCAGCTGATCGGCACCTGGAAGGGCCAGATCGTGGATGGCGGCGGCGCGCAGGGCCCCATTGAGGTCACCGAGTTCGTCGTAACCCCCGACAAGATCACCGCCACCCGCTCCGGCAGCCGGTTCCCGATGGGCGGGGGCTCCTACCGGCTGGGCAACCAGCAGGGAATGCGGACCCTGGACGCCACGGGCACCGAAGGCGGCGCCCGCGGCAAGAGCTTCATGGGGATCTATACCCTGGAAGGCGACACCCTCCGCTGGTGCGTGGCCAACCCCGGACGCCCTCGTCCCACCGATATCGCCAGCCGTGCCGCGCAGGGGCAGTACCTGCTGATCCTCAACCGCGTGAGATGAGGCCCCGGAGCCGCCGACCTTGCCGTCACCTGGTTGTGGGTCGGCGGGATAAAGTCGCTCGTCCCGGCTTCACCAGTCCCAGCAGGGTACGCGGTGCTTTCGCGCCGGTCTCTCATTCCGGAGTGGCGGCGAGGGCGCCACGCAGCCTGGCCTTCTCCTGCGAGCCGTCGGCAGCGATGATTGTCGCTTCCATGATCACATCCACCCGACCGTTCACCGGCGTCATTGCCCCGCTCCGCGCTCGGATGATGCCGGACAGCTTCTTACCCGGCGCCAGCGCGAGCGGCGCCGGATCCCCCGCCTCGCGATCCGGCTCGGCGTTGAGCCAGTGCCGGATGCCGTTGACCACAGACACGGAGCGCGCTGGGTGGACCCCGCCCGCAGCGTCCCGGTGGACCAGGAGACGCACCTCCGTCTTCCCAACGTTGGTGACCGTCACCTTGTAGCGCTCGATCCCTTCTGCATCGCTCGGCATTCGGGTCACCCGCAGGCGCAGCGGGTTGGCGGTCAGGTCGCTGCGCAACTGCGCGCCCAGTTCCCGAGCACGGAGGTCCCGGGTGCTGCCGATCAGCGGATAGTCACGCATGATCGCGTTTTCGGACTCCCCACACTGCTCCAGGGCCGCCGCCTGTTCGAGTGCCCCGGCCTCCCGTCCCTGGAGCAGCAGGAGGTGGGCGAGCTCGAAGCGCGCGGACGCGCCGCTGTGCAGCTCGGACGGGCTCGCGGGGAACTTCGGCGCCGTCGCTGCCGTGATGGCGCTGCGGAAGTGCCGCTCGGCGGGGCCGAACTCGCCACGATCCACCAGTGAGCGCCCCAACTCCAGAAGGATCCCCGGTGCGGTACTCACCGGATGGCCCGGGATCGCAGCCAGGCGGAACAGCATGGGGTTCGGCGGCGAGAGAGGTGAGGCGGTGGGATAGCCCGAGAACGACCCGGGGCGCGGGCCCCAGCGCGCCAGCAGCACCGCTCCGGCGGCCTCCCGCACGTGGGGCTCGGAGTCAATGAGCAACGCCGCCAGCCGCGGCACGTCCGATTCGTCCGCGAATGGCTGGAGCTGGCGCGCCGCAGTTTGCCGGATGCCGGGGGAGGGATCCGCGAGGAGTGCGCGGAGCACAGGGGCGGAAGCCGACGTCGGACGCCGCGACAGGGCCAGGAGCGCCTCGATGCGCACTTCCGCTGCGGGGTCGTGCAGCGCCTGGCTGATCAAGGCCTCTCGGCCGTCGCTGGGCTCCAACAGCACCCGGAGCGCGTAAACCCGCACGTCCGCGGGCGCTTTGTGATCCTGGAAGAGGGCCGCCACCTGCGGGCGAGCGCTCGCGATTGGCCGCTTCTGGAGTGCCTGGAGGACGGCGAGGTCTACCTCGCGCACAGCGCCCAGCTTGCCGGTGAGCGCCAGGATGTCTGCTTCACTGCCGGTCGCCACGATTCCCCGGGCTACGATCGGGAGCACGTCCGCTGGGACGCCGGGCTGCGCCTGGATCTTGAGCCAGAACGGACGCAGCGACGGGAGCGACTGCAAAGCACCCACGGTCTTCGGAGTGAGTGGACCGCTGTTGTGCAGGGCGAACCAGCGTACCCCGGTGGCGCAGAAGAGCATGTCCGGCACTTCCGCCAGCAGTTTGCGCAGCTCTGCCAGGGAGTAGTCTCGCACCGTTATCGGCTCCGCGACCTCCGCAGCCGCAGGCTTCGGCGGACTCACCGGGATGGCTCCCACGCAAAGGGTTACCGCAAGCAGAGAAGCGAGAGAAGAGTGCATGATCGACCGCCGACATTGCGCGCGGACCTGGAGCCGGGAAGTTGGCCGCGTGGTGTCGGTTAGATGAGCCCGGCGGCGGCGAAGTTACGCGGCTTCACCGGCTCGTGCCGAGGTCTGCGGCCGGCACCCGCCATCGCTCATCGAACAGGCCGGTCCACACCAGCGTCTCGTCCAGCGGGCCTGCGGGCTGCGGGGGTGATTTGGCGCCGACTTTGAACACCGCAAAGTCTCCCTGCCGCGGGAAGAGGAGGTAGTTCAAGGTGGACAGCTCCGCCTCGTGGAAGGTGTGCCCGCTGTTCAGTACCACGTAACGCGCTTCGGCGCCGGGCAGCGGGCTGGCGCAGACGAGGGCCGGAACGTGGTCCGCGCTGGCGTAGCGATTCTTGCCCAGGCGGAGCTCCGTGCGGCTCCAGCGAAGCGGCAGCTTCGGCAGCGCCTGCGCGATCAACCGGTTGCTACCGGGATCCCCGAAGAGGATCAGGTTCCGGGTTCGCTGGTCGTGCGCGGTCACTTCCGTGTCGTTTTTGATCGGTAGGTCGCCGCGGAAGTAGCGCGCCCACTCGTAGGCGAACCGGTCCAGGTTGGCGTTGGACCAGGCCGCCACGGCGGGGTTCCAGGGGGTGCCGGTGCCGCGCACGCACAGGAACGGCTCCGTGAACGCGTCGTCAATCGGGCCCTGCAGCCCGGGCGACTTGCCCAGTGGTCGCTTTGAGTCCTCCGCCAGCCGCCAGTGACCGCCGCGCTGCTCCACCACGATCGAGCGCTCGCTTTTCGTCAGCTCCGGGCTGACGGTCAGGCGGTCGGCACCCACCGAGATGCGGGTCGGCAGCATGAACGCGGGTGACGGCAGCAGCTCGAACCGGGTGATGTTCTTGGGCTGCTCCACGCGGACCGAGCCGTCCGGCAGGATGCGCGCCTCGAGCTCGGACCGGCGATAGTGCTCCTCCAGGCCGAGCACCCGCAGCCAGTGGCAGCGGGAATACTTGAGGCTCCAGGTCACGAAGCGAAGGTGCCGGGGCGCATGATCCAGGCCGCGCGCCGCGTGGCGGGCGATCTGCCGGAGCTGCTCCTGGTGGGTGGGCGGGTCCTGCACATGCCCGGTCCCTTTGGAGATGAGGTTCACCATCTCCAGGCCTTCCCGGCGCATGGCGTTGCCCATGATGACGTGCGCCTGGAAGAAGACGTCCTGATCGCCGATGGCGGCCACCGCCGGCACCACCCCGGCGTTGGCGGCGTAGTCCACGGAGTCGAGGATGTGGAGCAGCCGCTCCTGCACGTCCGGCAGCGGCCCGACCTTCACGAAGTTGGCGAGCGGGGTCTCCGAAAACTGGTGAGTGTCCACGTAGCCGCAGTACGGGCCGAGCGCCACGAACCGGTCCGGGCGCTTCAGGCCCAGGTGCCAGGTGCCGGAGGCGCCCATCGACATCCCGCGCAGTACGATCCGGTCCCGGTCGATCCCATAATTCCGGCAGACGTCCTCGATCGCCTCGTACACGTCCGTTTCACCGGCCCAGCGGTAGCCGTTCTCCACGCGCCCCAGCGGGTGCAGCTCGATGTACGGCTGGTCGGGCGCCTCGCCGCCGGTGTCCCCCTCGTCGAACCGCGAGAGGAACCGGATCTCGCTCATGCCGATTGGCCGGGTGCTGCCGTGGAGCACCACGTCCAGCCGGATCGGCCGGCCGGGCTGGTAGCCCGAAGGGATGATCAGCCCGTACGGCTGGGCGGAACCATCGATCACGGAGGTGTAAGCCCGGACCAGGCGTCCCTTCTTCAGAGCCCAGGGGCGCTCATTCCGCCGGAGAGCTTCCGCCCGCTCCCGGCCGCGCGCCAGTACCTTCTTGATCAGGGCGACGTCCGCCGGGGTGAAAGTGGGATCGTACCGGAGCGCCCAGACCGCGGACTTGTAGAACAACCCCGCATCCGGCGCCTCCGATCCCGATGCCAGCAGCCCCTGCAGCTCGGTGAGTGATCGCTGGAGTGCGTCTCGATCCTCCGCCGCAAGGGAGGCGGGCAGCGGCGGCACGGCCGGAGGGGTCGTACGAGGCCGGGCGCCGATGTTCACGGCCCCGGAGATCCGGGGGCCGCTCAGGCCGGCAGCGCCGGACGCGAGCGCGGCGCTCACGAGGAGGGATGCGGTAAGGGCTCGGTAGCGCGACATGCGGGGCTCCTGGCTAGGCTGCGCCTCAGACCGACGAGGCGTGTGGTCCGTTCTTTGTAGTTACCGTGACCGTGGGTCCCCCCCGGCCCTAGTCGGTTGCCCCCACCCTCCCACGAGGAGGGCCGGCGCTGCGCCCTTTCACGTCCCGGCAAAAGACGCCGGGACTAACGGGCGGCTTGGCGATCGTGTTCAAAGGCTGCTACCCGCGTCCAGGAGTACGGTTTGGTTCCGCACTGCGGTGGACGGGTGGGGGCAACCGCCGTCGAGCCGCCACCCAGGGGGTGCCCGGCCCGTCTGGGGGGGCTCACAACGGGCGCCGCCCCGGCGCCGGGTGCGATGCTCTCTCCCAACGTCGAAGTCCGACTCCTTATGACGAATTCGCTGGCTCTAGTTTTCTAGGAATCAGGCGAGGCTTTCAGCCAGCGATCGAGCCATTCGAAAAGCGCTTCTCGCTGCGCGGTGGTTACCGTGTGGCCGGACTTCTCCGCGATGATCACGCGGAGGTGGTCCGAGGCGCCCGCGCGGCGGTACGCGCCCTCGATCTCTGTCACCGCCAGCTTTACGCCCTCCAGCGGAGCCACGGGGTCGCTGTCGCCGTTCAGGATCAGCAGCGGCTTCGGGGCGAAGGCGGCCAGGAGGTCCTGACAGTCGAACTTTTCCGGGATCCCGGGCAGCCAGCGGCGCCAGGCCTCGGCCACCACCTTCGGCGTTACTTCCTTCTCACCGAGCTCCGCCTTGACCGCGTCGAACGCGACGGAGAGGTTCTTGACGCGCTGCGTATATCCCTCGTGCTCGAGCTGCCACCGCCAGGAGCAGACGGCGATACACGGCACGGCCACCTTCACCCGCGGGTCCGCGCTCACCATCCAGGTGGTGTGCCCGCCAAGGGAGATCCCCATCACCCCGATCCGGCCCCGGTCCACGTCCGGGCGCGTCTCCAGGTAATCCATCACCCGCCAGGTGTCCCACACCGTGTCCCAGAGGTACGGATGCTCCTTGCCGGTGCGGAAGGCGGCGCCCATAGCCCGCTGCACATCTCCCGCCCGGTCGCCGTGGTAGCGCGCGTCGATGGCCACTCCCACGAATCCGCGGCGGGCCAGGTCATCCGTGTAGGAGGCCATCCCTTCCTTATTGCCGCCCAGCCCGTGCAGGCAGATCACCGCCGGGCGCGGGCGAGCATCGCCGGCGGCGCGCACCACCACGAACGGCACCCGCGTGCCCGGCTCGCTGGTGATGAGCAACTTCTCGCGCACCAGGCCGTCGCGCGTCTCCGAAGTGACGATCTCGGGCGCCAGCGGGGAGCGCGGCCGCTCGAACGCGGCCCGGAACGCCTGGAGATCGGCAAGGCTAGCGGCGTCCGCCCAGGCGGGCAGGCCGGCGAAGAGGGGAGCGACCAGCGGCACGGCCGACCAGCGGAGGAAGCTACGTCGATGCATCGGATGATCTCGCGTCGAGGCCGATCAGCAGTCAGTTACGGCGAGTACGCTTCAAGCGAGGTAGAG
>JAJFMS010000564.1 GCA_020696885.1 Armatimonadota bacterium
CTTCCCGTCTCGAGCAGCGCCGGTTTCCACTCCGGCGGCAGCCGGCTCGCCGGGTCGTCCGTGAAGATCTGGTGGGTCACCTCCTGCCCGCCGCGCAGGCGCAGCAGGTCGGGCAAGGAGAGGCGCCGGAAGAGCTGCGCGCCACCCCAGCCACCCCGCAGCAGCAGCCCGGCGCGCTCCCGCTCGGACTGCGGGCCCTCCTTGGCCCGAGCTTTCAGTTCCGTGAGCGGGAGGTCCAGCAACGCCGCATCCGCCTGCATCCGGGCATCCAGCGCCAGCAGGGCGCCGTTCTGGTCCTGCTGCCGCATCTCTTCTTCCGTTAGCTGCGCCCGCAGCGTCTGCACCAGTTCATACCGGTACGCACCGGACTCCCCGGAGCGAGCCCAGACGAACCCGAACAAGCGAGCGACCTGGCGCATCACGTCGCGAGTGGGGCGGTCCGTGACGAAAACGGTGACCTTCTCGTCCGCCGTGATCCGGGCCGGTTGGAACCGGACTCCCGTCTCCTTCTGAAGCACCTCGCACAACTCCAGCAGCGACGCCCCCTTGAGGCCCAGCGTGACCTTCTTGAACAGCCGCGCGTCCACGACGGCAGCTTCCTTCGTGTACTCGTCGGCGGCCTTCCGCACTCCCGCCGAGCCGGTGCTCGCGAGCAGCACCGGCCGCGGCAGCACGAAGTCGTCCCGCATCGGGGGCAATTTGGTGGTCCACAGCCGCCGCAACTCGCTCGACGCACGGTTGCCCAGCCAGTAGCGCTGGAGCTCCTGGTCCTCGCCATTCAGGTAGCGGCTATCCTCAGCGGCGCTTCCGAGCGTGGGGCTCCCGCCGGTGACGCCGGTGAATCGCGAGGTAGTCGGCTCCTGGACGGGAACCCTCCGGCGCCGGGGCTCGGGAGCCTCCAACCGAGGTGCTGGGTGAGCTGCCACCGGCCCCGCCGGCCCGGCTTGGGTCGACGCGGCGGCCGGCACGGGCGGCTGTGGCTCGGGCCTGCGTGCGGTCCGCGACCCCGGCAGCCACCTCCCCGCCAGGGCACCGACCATCAGGACGCCGGCGGCCAGCCCGCCCACGGCCAGCCTGGGTGCCGGGCGGCGCGCGGGCCGAACCGCACCCGAGGCCAGCAGGAGCCGCGCCGGCTCGGTCAGGTCCGGCGGCGCCTCCGGTAAGGTCACCGAAGCGGAGAGGCGCTCGCCGAGTGCCGTGAGCTCCGCCAGGCACTGCCGGCAGGACGAGCATCCCTCGAGGTGGCGCTCGATACCGGGAGGCAAGTCCGTCCCGGCAGCGGCGTGCCGTGCGAGCGTGCGCTCGATCAGATTACAAACCAGGCTCATCGTGATCCCTCCGCTCCAAACCGTCGGCGCAGTACGCGCAGCGCGCTGGCAACTCGCCCGATCACCGTGGATTCCCGCACCCCCAGCGCCAGCGCTACCTCGCGATAGGTAAGACAAGAGCCGAAGTGCATCACCAGCGGCAGGCGGAGCGAGTCCGGCAACGCCGCCACGGCTCGCGCCAGCTCCTGCTCCGCCTCGGCCGCCACCAGTCGCATCTCCGGCGTGGGGCTCACGTCCGACCACTGCTCGTCCATCTGCCCGGTGGGCCGGCGGCGACGTCTCCGCAAGGCGTCCGTGCAGAGGTTCCGGAGCACGCGCATCAGCCACGCTTCCCAGTTGCCCGGCCGCCCACCGCGCTGGTAGGCCTGCACTGTCCGCACGAACGCCTCCTGCACCACATCTTCCGCCTCGTCGCGATTCCCGAGTGCCGCGCAGGCATAGGAAAAAGCGAGGTGGCGACGGCGCTCCATCCACGAGGAAAACGCCGCCTGATCCCCGGACCGCGCCGCCGCAAGGAGGGCGAGATCGCTCGATTCACTGCTCATTCGCCCGGTGACCAGCCACTCCATGTGCTCCGCCCGCTCCCTCCGCCCGCTTCCACTAACAACGACGCACGAAGGCGCGGATCCAAAGAGGCAATTTCACCCGGAACACGGATGGGGTGTTCGGTGTTCGGTGGAGAAGGCGCCGCAATGTGCCGCCGCCCACACACCCTCGTTCCCGGAGACCTCATCCCGCGTGCTTTTCTCTCGCCGTCACCAACGCGGTTGCTCCGAGACTGAGGGTGCGGTGCTAAAACTGCATCGGAGAAGGAGTATGTACTTGAAGGGCGGGGTTCTGGAAGCGGTCGAGCGTCGGTTCGGCCGACCGGCGCGGGCGGAGGCGGAAGCGGAGTTCACGCCGCGGTCCTTCGCACTGCTGGAGCGCTGTGCCCGCAAGCAGCGCATCCACGACGTAACCCTGCTCATCCGGGACGACGCGGAGCGGCTCGCCCTCATCCGGAAGCCAAGCTACCCGCCGGAGGTGTTCCGGCCGCCCAGCGGCGGGGTAGAGCCGGGCGAGGAGTTCGAGGCGGGCGCCCGGCGCGAGGCGCTGGAAGAGACCGGGCTGGAGGTGGAGCTGGAGCGCTACGTGCTGCGCGTGGATGCCCGCTTCTCCTGCGGCGGGCAGGTGGCGCCCTGGACCACGCACGTCCTCACCGCGCGGATGACCGGCGGCACGCTGGCGCCGCGCGATCTCGTAGAGATCGAGGAGGCACGCTGGGCGACCGTGTCTGAAATGGTCTACCGTTACCGTCCGGAGATGCTGGCGATGGGGAGCGCGGGGATGCGGTACCGGGTCGACCTGCAGGACCTGGCGCTGCGGCTGCTCGGGCTTGCGGACCCACCCGCGCCGGAGATGGGTCGCCTCATTCGTGAGCTTGCAGTTGACGGCCGATCGGAGATCTAGATGAAACGCACGCCGCTGGGGCCGCTGCACGAGGCGCGGGGCGCCCGCTGGATGGAATACCACGGCTGGGAGATCCCGGCGCTCTTCTCCCGGTTGGAGGATGAGTACCAGGCGCTGCAGGAAGGCTGCGGCCTGGTCGATCTCTCCTTCCGCGGCAAGCTGCGGATCACCGGGCGAGACCGCCGCACCTGGCTGCACGGGCAGGTGACCCAGGAGGTCAACGGCCTGGCAGACGGTAAGGTCGCCTACGCCACCGTGCTCACTCCGCAGGGCAAGATGGTGTGTGACATGCGGATCATGGCGATCGAGGATGAGCTGATCGTCGACGTGCCGGCAGGCACCTCCGCGCCGATCCCGGAGTACCTGGACCGCTACCTGATCATGGAGCGCGCCGAGATCGAGGACCTCACCGAAACCTGCGCGATGATTTCCATTCAGGGGCCGCAGGCCGTCAACGCCGTGGGCGCGATCCTCGGCACCGAGCCGACCCGGCTGCCGCTCTGGGGCGCGATGAAGCACGAGATCGAAGGCGAGTGCCTCTACGTGGCGCGGGTCCCCGAGTGCGGCGAGGACGGGTTCAACCTCATCGTCCACTCCCGCTGTGCGGTACCGCTCTGGACCGCCCTGAGCCGCCATCGTCCGGAGTTTGCCGTCCACTCCATCGGCTGGGAGGCGCTCAACCTGCGGCGCATCGAAGCCGGCATCCCCTGGTGGGGCGAAGAGCTGGGACCGAACCTGGTGCCACTGGAAGCCCGGCTGGATCACGCCGTCAGCATGCACAAGGGGTGCTACGTGGGCCAGGAGATCATCGCCCGGATCGATGCGCGCGGCCACGTCAACAACCTGTTAGCCGGCTTCCTGGTACACTCGGACCGGCTCCCCGCGCGCGGCGCGGAGATCCACCACGCTGGGAAGAAGGTGGGCACGGTCTCCACCGCCACTACGTCGCTGCGGCTGAACCGGCCGATTGCGCTGGGCTTCCTGCGCCGGGAGCTGCAAGAGCCCGGCACCCGCGTGGAAGCGGTCACCCCCGAGGGACCGATCGAGCTGGAGGTCACCGGGCTGCCGTTTCTCCCCCACGACTATCCAATCGCTACCGCCTGAGCCCCATCCAACCAGCTATGAAGCGCTCCCCTCTCGGCATCATCTTCCTCACCGTCTTCCTCGACCTGATCGGCTTCGGGATCGTCCTGCCGCTGCTCCCCCAGTTCGCGGCCACGTACCGGGCCGCGGAGTGGCAGATCGGGCTGCTGATGGCGACCTACTCGCTGATGCAGTTCTTCTTCTCGCCGGT
>JAJFMS010000565.1 GCA_020696885.1 Armatimonadota bacterium
CTCATCGCCATCGGGCAGGTGCGGCACCATCACCTGCCTGCCCCGGCCCTCGCGGGCGGAGCGGTCCGGAACCTCACCCGCGCGCGCACGCTGCGCGTGCTGGAGAGCATCCAGCCGGAGGGCGGCGGGTTTCTCGAAGCCACCCCACTCACCAGCTTCGTCACCATGAGCCTGGCCGCCAGCGGCAATGCCCGCCATCCGGTGGCCCGCGCCGGGGTCGAGTTCCTCCACCGATCCATCCGCCCGGATGGGAGCTGGCCGATCGATACCGACCTGGCCACCTGGGTCAGCACCCTCGCGGTCAACGCGCTGTCCGAGTCGCCGGACTTCGCGCGAGCCCTCTCGCCAGAGCAGCGCCGGCGCCTGTGCGACTGGCTCCTGGACCAGCAGTACCGCACCGAGCACCCCTACACCCGCGCCGCGCCGGGCGGCTGGGCCTGGACGGAGCTCCCTGGCGGCGTGCCGGACGCGGACGATACCCCCGGCGCGCTCCTGGCGCTGCATCACCTCGGCGTCGACGACCCCCGCGTCCTGCCGGCGGTCGAGGCGGGCATCACCTGGCTGCTCGACCTGCAGAACAACGACGGTGGGATGCCTACCTTCTGCCGCGGCTGGGGCACCCTGCCGTTCGACCGCAGCGGCGCCGACCTGACCGCCCACGCGCTGCTGGCCTGGCACACCTGGCGGCCTCGCCTGCCGGAGCCGCTGCAGCGGCGGATCGATCGCGCCCACACGGCGGCGCTCGCCTACCTCCAGGCCACCCGGCGACCGGATGGGTCGTGGATCCCGCTCTGGTTCGGTAACCAGCACGCGCCGGGGGACGACAACCCCACTTACGGCACCAGCCGTGTGCTCCTGGCGCTGCACGCCCTGGGCGACGATGAGCCGGTCCGCAGCCTCCGCGACCGGGGGATGGCCTGGCTGCAAGCAGCGCAGAACGCCGATGGCGGCTGGGGCGGCGACCGCGGCGTGACCTCCTCGATCGAGGAGACCGCACTGGCCGTGCAGGCCCTGGCCTCCAGTCGCGCCGACTCCCCGGGGCTATCCGCCGCGATCCAGCGCGGCGTCGACCGGCTGATCGAGCTCACCGCGGAGGGCACGGCGTTCCCGCCCTCCCCCATCGGCTTCTACTTCGCCAAGCTCTGGTACTTCGAAGCGCTCTACCCGCTCATCTTCACCGTAGGCGCTCTCGGCCGCGCCGCGGCTCGCGCGCCGAAGCCTGCGCGCGACTGAAGCACCGGATGATGCCGCTTGGCGTGGTCACCGGCGCCACCACGGGACGACGTATATGGAGTGCGGACTTCCAAGCCCCGCAATGGTACCCATACCGGGAGGCGGAGATACCCGAAGCGCGGTTCTCCGTAGGGGCACTCGCCGTGGTTGCCCTCGCCAGGCCTTCCTCCCGGCGCTGGCAGAGCCGTAACCACCCATCGGGGTCGGTACGGCCTGGCGTGCGCTCGCACCGTCCTTGTTTCCAGGGCAACCACCGCGGATGCCCCGACCACTCCCCTCGCCCTCAAGCTTGCCCGAAGTTCAGCAGGATCCCGGAGTAGCGGAGAGCCGTAGCACAACGGTCTCCCGCTATGCTACGGCTTAACTTCCCTTACGGAGCTGCCCGTCACGCCCGAGGTGCGAAGCCCCTGCGCTCCCGCTCCCCGCATCTCTCGGTTAC
Source organism: Armatimonadota bacterium (assembly GCA_020696885.1). The sequence goes on from JAJFMS010000565.1 coordinate 1,673, forward strand.
CTCGTGAGAGGCTTTAGCGTCCCCACTCCAGGTTGCCCCGTCCGATGCTTGCAGCATGGGTGTGGGCGCCCCCGGCAGTGGAGGCGTCACCAATCACCAGCAGGGCTGTGGAACCCGGGGCGCCGGTTGCGGTTACCGTGACCGTGTTGGTCCTCCGGTTCATCTGCTCGGCCACGTCCAGGGTCTGCTTCTCCCCGCTCTGCAGGTCCAGCCTTGCCGCAGCGCGACCGTTGATCCTGAAGGCAGCCATGTCAATTCCCGGTGTGCCGTTCTCCAGAGTGATGTAATGCTCCATCGCCGGTAGCCCCCGGAACGTGCGCGTCACCCGGCGGCTGCCCTTGGGGATCCGGAGGGTGGTGATCACCGGATCACACGTGGTCACGTAACCGGCGCAGTCGTGGATGGCCAGCATGAAGGACGCTCGCGTCGCCGGGTTGATCTTGGTGGCGGTGATCTGCAGCGGCGCGGTGTTCCCGGTCACGAAGTTCGGCCAGGTGATGCGGCAGTTAGAGCTAGACAACACGACGATCTTCTTCAAGCCGGCAGCCGTAGAGTCCGGGTCGGTGGGGACCGCAGGCAGATCCTGCACTTCGACCACGGCGGTTCCGCCGGTGTTGGAGATCAGCCGGCAACTGGGCGGGGTGGTGTCCGGCCGCTTGAGGGCGATCTTGACAGCGAAGGCGTCCTTCCCGCCGCCTACGGAGGTGCCGAAGGAGGCCGCGGTCGCGAAGCCGCCGGCGTCGGTGTAACCGGTGAGATACGCGTCTCCGCAGTCCACGGCTACATCAAGCCCTCTGTCTGCCCCGCTCCCACCGAGATAGTCGGAGAAGATGAAGGCGGAGCCCGGCTCCTGGATCTTGGCCACGAAGAGGTCTTCGGTACCGTCCAGCGTGCCGTCGATGGGACGTTCCAGCCGGAATCCGGTGGCGGAAGTGGTAACGCCGGTTACGACCGCATCGCTCGCCGAGTCGACGTCGATACCCAGTCCGCGGTCCCCGCCGCTTCCGCCGATAAACCCGCCGTATAACTGCGTAACCGCTCCCGTACCCGTATTGCGGTCCAGTTTGATCACGAAAGCATCCGTGTTGCCGCCATGGACCGTGCCGAAGGAGCCGGGGGTGACGGGAAAGCTGGCTTCGGTCGAGTCCGTGCTGCCGGTCAGATAGATCCCGGATTTCGTGGGATCCGGATCCAGGGCAATGGCGTGCGCTAGATCAGTGCCTGTGCCGCCGAGATAGGTGGCGAACAGTAACGAGGCCGCTCCGGTCAGGCTGGTATCGACGCAGGCCACGTAGGCGTCGAGGACCCCGTCAAGGGTGGTGTCCAGCGCGTTCGGTAGCTCGGCGGCGGCCAGGCTGGACGCGGTCCAGCCGGTGATCCAGGCGCGTCCGGCCGCGTCTACGTCAATGCTATTACCACTCTCACTGGTTCTCTCCAGCGCAGTCCCACCCAGGTAGGTGCAATACGGAATTGTGAGGGCGCCGCCGGAGAGAGAGAGCTTGGCCAGGAAGAAGTCCCGGTTGCCGTTGTGCGTCGTGTCGTAGGCGGAGGCGGAAACCGGAAGCCCGGCTGGTGAGAATGTGTCGCCTACTACGTAGGCATTCCCCGTAGGATCGACCGCGATGCCGCCCCCTAGGTCCACTGAGTTGCCGCCCAGGTACGTCTTGTACACGAGGACGCCTGCCCGGTTGAACTTGACCACGAACGCATCGCTGGAGCCACCCAGGGAGTTGTCATGCGTGGGCGTAAAGGCGCCCACCAGGTCCGTAGAGGTCGTGGTGCCGGTGACATAGGCTGCCCCCTGCCCATCCACTGCGATATCGATGGCCTGGTCGCTGCCACTTCCACCGAATACGTCCTTCCGCACCGTGGCGCCGGTGGGGGAAATCACCATCACGAAGGCGTCGTTAAAAGCACCGTTGACGTAGCTGCCGGCGACATACGCCACGCCGCGTAGCGTCTCGTCCGGGTTGGGGTAGGGCAGCGCCGGGTTCGGATGGCCGGTGGGCATAGGTGCCAGCGCCACACCGCTCGCCGCATCATCCAGCACATAGCCGGAGAAGCCAGAGTACTGGATCTCCGGGATGATCGGGTCGATGACCAGCGGCGCCGTGCGGTCGTACTCTCCCAGCGTGAAGCCCACCTCGTTCTTCGCCAGCAGCGTGTACTCGCCGCGGACCGGGCGGCGGGCGCCGTCCACCACCTGGTACACCTCCGGTCGGAGCTGCCGCATTTCCGCGTCCCCGGCCTGCGCCACCAGCGCTCCCTCGCCGTCCACCGTCAGCCGGTCTGCGCCCTCCAGGCGGAACCGGACCTGCTCCGGGTCCGCGCCGGGAGCGAGCACCAGGTCATACTCCAGCTGCTTCTGGCTGCCGTAGTAGATCAGATCCACG
>JAJFMS010000566.1 GCA_020696885.1 Armatimonadota bacterium
GATGAGGCACGGGCGCGGGAAAGTGCTCCGCTGCCGGTCCCGGCGCCGTTTGATCGGCATGCGGACCTCGTGCCGGACGACCCGCGCTGGCGCGATTTCGACCGCGCCGACTTTGCTGGGAAAGTCGCGATCATCCGGGAGTGGCTGCCGGATCCGCAACTGCTGGACGACGACGTTGCGTTCGAGTCGCTGATCGCGCTCTTCCAGGCGGCGACTACCGTCGAGGAGCGCGAGTGCTTCATCGCACTCCTCGCTGAAGTGCGAGCCCAACGTCCGGAGGTGTACCAACAAGAGGAAGGCTACATCCGGAACTGGGAGCTCGTGAACACGGTGCTCCTGGACCGGAAGGACGAGGCGCGTACCGTGGCGCTTGAGTTTGCCTCCGTCACCCCAAAGCACCTGGGCGAGTTCGTTCACGCACTCTCCCCGGTCTGGTATCGTGGCTGGCTGGACGTGCTTCTGCCTGCCTACGAGGCGGCCTGGCCCCGGGTGGGATCTTCGAGCACGACAACGGGCACGGCGCTGAGCGGGCTGCTCTGTTTCGAGTATCTCGAGCGGGGCGGCTCTCTGCCGATGGACCCCGCACTGGTGAAGCGCCTGGATGAGATCGGGCAGGTGCGGATCGACGTGACCGAGGAGTGGCTGGGCTGGGTGGCCGGTAAGCGGGAGCCGCAGTGGACGCTCGCCGACTTCGCTGACCTGGGCAAGCGCCCGGCGCTTCCGCCCGACGAAGAAGATCAGGACGATTACGACGACTTCGACGATGCCGACGCCGAAGGCGAAGAGGGCGAGGGCCAGGAGGGTGACGGCGAGGTGGGGATACCGGACCCCCGCCTGCGTGAGATCGATCCGCAGATCCTCCGGATGCACATGTTGACCGGGGACTTCCTGGGCTGGCTGCACCGGGAGAAAGCCGTGCCGCTGCCCACCGGCGAGATGGTACGGTGTGAGCTGACGACCTACCTGGACCGGGCCGCGAGCGGGGAACTGGACGTTCCTCAGTCCGGTCGCCGCTCGAAAGCGCCTGTCCAGCCGGTGAACCCACTACTTCCGGCCGCCGGCACGCTGGAGCGGTACCTGTCCGGGAGGGTAAGCCTACTCTCGGCGGACTATCACGAGGCCGGCGCGCTGTTCGAGCACGTCCCGGAGTGGCTGGAGTTCCTGGTGCTGCGGGGCCTCGGCGAGCCGACGCAGCCGGGCGAGATCATGCGGAAGCTGGTGCCGCTCGCGCGCACCTGGGCGGAGTTGGTCGCCCGGGAAGGTGATCCGGCGCTGACAGCGGGCGCCACTCGCCTGGTGGACCGTCTCTCCGGCACCAATGCCGGCGGCTGAGCCGGTGCGAATTCGGGCGGAGGGGCCGGAGGCTCTGCCGGGGTACGCGGAGATCCCGATTGCGTTTCGGGTCGAGACCCGCTTCCGCATCGAGACCGGACCTGGCGGCACGGCGCTGGTGGAAGAGCCGGTGGAGCCCTACATAAAGGACTATGACGCCTGCGAGGACGAGGGTCCCGCGAGCTGGGCAACGCGGTGGGATCTCTCCCGGTGGGCGGTCCTCGGCGCGTTCGACGGCGAGTGCCGCGTGGGCGGCGCAGTCGTCGCCTGGAACACGTCGGGCGTGGATATGCTCCAGGGCCGGGACGATTTGGCTGTGCTCTGGGACCTGCGCGTCCACCCGGACCACCGCCGCCACGGCATCGGCGAGCAGCTCTTCCGCGCGGCCGTGGACTGGGCTCGCGAGCGCGGCTGCCGCGAGCTGTGCGTGGAGACCCAGAACATCAACGTGCCCGCCTGCCGCTTCTACGCCCGGCAGGGATGCGTCCTCGGGGCCATCCACCCCGACGCCTATCCGGACCTGCCGGACGAGGTGCAGTTGCTCTGGTGGCTGGAGCTTGGGGGGTAGGTGTTGGGTGTTCAGGGGTTCAGGGGTTCAGGGGTTCAGGGGTTCAGGAAGCGAGCGTGTTCCGTAAAGCAGTCATCCCGAGCCGGTTCAAGCCGTAGAGCGACGTAAGTGTCTTCTGCGAGGGATCTCCGAACGGGCTCGGAACGCCTCCCCGGCCGATGCTGCGTTCCCCGTTCGACCTTCGAACCTCGTACCTCGCACTTCCTGACCCCGCGAGCTGAGAATTGCGTATTGACCCCAGCCACGACCAATGGTAGAATTCGGCGTCAAAACAACCACGCGGAAGTGGCGGAATTGGCAGACGCGCACGTTTGAGGGGCGTGTGGAGAAATCCATGAGGGTTCAAGTCCCTCCTTCCGCATCCAAGAGGCTCTCGGGGTTTCCCCGGGGGCTTTTTGTTGTCTTAGGGGCCGCCAAACGGCTACCGGTTGGTGGCCATAGCGGGCTCAAGACAACAACCGCTAATCCTGTCGCTTCCTGCTTTCCTGACTTCCTGATTTCCTAATAGGATCCGGTGGTCAGTCGAACAGTGAGAGCTGCCCCGCCTGCTCGGCCTGGAACTGCTTCTTCACGGGGCGAGGACAGAGGCGCGCGAAGTCTTTCCCCATCGCCTCTTCCAGGCGGCTGGCGAACTTGTGGAGCTTGTCCAGGTAGTAGAAGCGGTCTTCGTCGCCGGCGTAGTCTTCCACCAGGCCGAGGCCACCGTCTTCCCGCTGGTAGACGGTGAGGGTATCGCCCACCTCGGCGTTCTTCGCTACCTCGCGGGAGCGCTTCTTGGCGTCACTGTTGAACGTCTTCACCGTCACCCGCTCGCGTCGGCCGAACTGCTCCACCGGCAGCTCGCCCTGGTTGATGCGGCGGTTCAGGTCTTTGTACAGCTCGCCCACCAGGTCCGGGCGGCCCGCGATGAGGTGGTCCATCGCGCGGGCCAGGAACTCTCGCCCAAACGGCTCGTCTGCCCGGGAGCGGAGCGAGGCGCCCTTGGCGATCCGCTTTCCGTCGTAGCCGGCAAGCACGTAGTTCTTGATCTTCAGGCTCACCATCGCGGCGTAGCGGCCGTCGTGCGCCAGGCGGATACCGTGCGGCAGACCCGCGCCGATCTGGTCGATGTAAGCAGTCTCATCCGCTTCGCCGCTCACGCCGTCCGGCGGGACGAAGTAGACGCCGTCCGTGTCGATCTCGATCACGCGGGCGCCAGTGCGCTCCAACTCGTCCGCCACCTGCTTCACGAGTTGCTGGCCGGTGGTGGTCACCTGCGTGGCGGCGCGGTAGTCGTTGAAGTGGAAGCTCGGCGCGCCCAGGTAGCCGTAGAAGGAGTTGATGAGGATCTTGAACGAGCCCTGCAGCCCCTCCCAGTAGGCGGCTTCCGGCCCCTTCTGGCGAGAGCGGGCCTTCGCGTCCAGCCGGCGGACCGTGAGTTCGGAGAGCATCGGCAGGAAGACGTTCAGCGTGTCGCCTTCCGGCTTGATGCCGTAGCGCAGCATGATGCTGGGATACAGGCTCTCCACGTCCGCCTTCACCACATTCCGGATGACGCCGGTCTCCCGGATCTCCGTGTGGCCGCCCGGACAGGCGACCGGCGGCTGGGACTGCGGGATGCCGTGGCCCTGCCGCAGGTACTCCCGCACCAGCAGGGAGTTGATCTTCTCCCCGGAGCCGCCGGTGGCCACGTTCTGGTAGTTGTCCGGCACCATCTGGGCCTGGTAGAACTCGGTCGGCATCACCAGTTCGGCCAGCCGGCGGGTCTCTTCCACGTCCTGCAGCGCGTAGGTGCGCACCCGGTCCGGATCGGTCTTCCACGTCTCTGAGAGGATGGAGCGGTCCAGGTACACGCGGTCCTTCGACGCGATGCCGTAGTGCACCGCCACTTCCTTCAGGGCGTGGGACTCCAGCTCGCCGCGGCCAATGTCGAACCGCTGCACGCCGAACAGGGTATCGATGAGGTGCCGTCCCCAGATCGAAGCGGGCCGGTAGGGGCGGGTGATCCCGCCGATCGGCAGGTTCCGCTCCCGGCCCAACGAGAGCGGCGCGGCGCTCCGGCCCAGGATGAGGCGGATGCCGTGCACCTCGGCGCGGGCCGCCAGGTAGGGGATGTCGAACCCGAAGACGTTGTGGCCTTCGATCACGTCCGGGTCCGCCTGGTGGATGAGCTGCACGAACTC